>CAMDZY010000081.1 GCA_945910975.1 uncultured Clostridia bacterium
ACACCTCCGTGCATTATAAGGACTATAAAATCAACATTGTGGACACCCCGGGCCACGCGGACTTTGGCGGCGAGGTGGAGCGTATTTTGAAGATGGTCAACGGCGTTATCCTGCTGGTCGACGCTGCGGAAGGCCCCATGCCGCAGACCCGCTTTGTGCTGCAAAAGGCACTGGAGCTGGGACATAAGGTCATTGTTGTGGTCAACAAAATCGACCGCCCCGATGCAAGAATTGAGGAGGTCATGGAGGAAGTGCTGGAGCTGCTGCTTGACCTGAACGCCACAGACGAGCAGTTTGAATCTCCGACGCTGTTCTGCTCTGCCAGACAGGGCGTGGCCAGCTATGGCCCCAACGAAACCGGCAAGGATTTAACCCCGCTGTTTGAAACCATCGTCAACTATATCCCCGCCCCCGACGGCGACGAAAACGGCCCTGTTCAGGTGTTGGTTTCCTCCATCGACTATAACGAATATGTCGGCAGAATCGGCATCGGCCGCATTGAACGCGGCACCATTCACCAAAATCAGGAAATCACCATCTGCGACTTCCACGATCCGGATTACCGGGAAAAGGGCAAGATCGTCGCGCTGTATGAATTTGATGGTCTGCGCCGTCAGCCGGTGACCGAAGCATCCGCCGGTGAGATCGTTGCCTTCTCCGGTATCAGCGATTTGACCATCGGCCGGACGCTCTGCGCGCCCGATGCACCGGAACCGCTGCCCTTTGTCAAAATCTCCGACCCCACCATTGAGATGACCTTCTCCATCAACGACAGCCCCTTTGCCGGACGCGAGGGAAAATATGTCACCTCCCGCAATCTTCGCGACCGTCTGGAACGGGAACTGCTGAAGGACGTTTCCCTGCACGTGACAGAGGTCGGCACGGATGCGTTCAACGTTGCCGGACGCGGCGAAATGCACATCTCCATTTTGATTGAAACCATGCGCCGCGAGGGCTACGAATTTCAGGTATCCACGCCCCGCGTGCTGACCAAAATCATCGACGGCAAAAAGTGCGAACCGATCGAACGCATGGTTGCCGACGTGCCGGAGGAATATATGGGCGCTGTGATTGAAAAAATGGGACAGCGCAAGGGCGACTTGCTGAGCATGACCCCCATGGGCAGCCGCTACCGTCTGGAATTTATGGTTCCCTCCCGCGGCCTGTTTGGCTACCGCAACGAATTTTTGACCGATACACGCGGCGAGGGCGTCATGTCCTCCGTGCTGGATTCCTATGCCCCCATGAAGGGCGAAATCGAGCGCCGCAAAACCGGCAGCCTGGTCGCCTTTGAAACCGGCGAAGCCTGCGCCTATGGCATTGGCGGCGTGCAGGAGCGCGGCGTGATGTTCATCACCCCCGGTACACCGGTATACGCCGGGATGATCGTGGGCAGCTGCAACCGCAACGAGGACATGAGCGTCAACGTCTGCAAGAAAAAGCAGCTGACCAATATGCGTGCAGCCGGCGCAGACGATGCGATCCGCCTGACGCCGCCGCGTGTGTTCTCTCTGGAGCAATGTCTGGAATACCTGGCGGACGATGAGCTTTTGGAAGTCACGCCTAAAAATCTGCGGATGCGCAAGCGCATTCTTGACCACTCTGCCCGTATGCGCGAGGTCATGAAGAACCGCAACGGATAAAAAAGTCCCTGCAAGGCGTCAACACCTTGCAGGGATTCTTTCTTGCTTATTCGGATACTTCGGGTTCTTCAGATTTTTCCGGTTCCGCTTCTGCGTCCGCATCGCAAAGCAGAGCATCGTCCGGTTCATCGTCAACGACCGGTTCGCCTTTTTCTTCGGCTTCTTTTCTTTCCTTGGCAATCGCATCGCGCAGGCGGTTGATGCGGCGGAAGCATTCGCTGATTCTTTCACAAGCGGGTTTGTATTCCGCTTCGTCCGGTTCTTCGTCGGTGATGTAGTCCTTGTAATACACCTTGCCCAGTGCCTGATACGCCTTGCGGATTTTTTCCTGTTCCGCGAGAATTTGCATCTTATACTTGGCAATGTGCGCCATTGTCACTGCGGCCTGTGTTGCCGACTGCACAGCATCGGCTGCCGCATCCTTCAAAATATCTACGCTATCGGAAAATGCCATAACAATTCCTCCTGTTTTTCTGATAATTGATTCCTATTACAGTATAACACAAATCTGCGTGGCTGCAAGCAAAATTATTCCGCTTTTTCCCGATTGTCAAACATTTTTGCCGGGTCATGCGGCCGGAACTGGTTATAAAGCAGCAATCCGCCCGCAACCAGCACGCACGCCCCCGCCAGAAGCTGGCTGACGCGGAAGCTGCCCAGCATCAGGCTATCGGTTCGCAGCCCTTCGATCCACACTCTGCCAAGGCCATACCAGAACAGATACATCAAAAACACCTGACCGTCATACTTGCGCTTTTTCGACAGAAAATGAATCAGCACAAAGCCGACCACATTCCACACGGACTCATATAAAAATGTGGGATGCACCTGAAGAAAGCCGCTGTAGCCACCCTCAACAGCCTTTTGCTGCATCACGGCCAGCGCCTGCGGGTCGATTCCGCCCACGGCTTCCTCGCTCAGCCGCATGGCAAATAGGCCGTCCGTATAATCGCCAAAGGCTTCGCAGTTAAAGAAGTTGCCCCATCTGCCGATAAACTGCCCAATCAGCAGGCCGAGGCTTGCAATATCCAAATAAGGTGTCATTTTGTGCTTTTTAAAGCGTGTCACCAGAAAAATCCCAATCACCGTTGCGATAACGCCGCCGTAAATTGCAAGACCGCCGTCGCGGATGTCAAAGGGGCTGCGGGTCGCATGGGCGCCGAAATAGGTGTGGAAATTAAACAGCACATAATACAGCCGCGCACCGACGATGGCAAGCGGTACCGCCACCAGCAATCCGTCCACAATGTCGTCCTGCTTCAAGCCAAACGCCTTGACCCGCCGGAATGCGTACAGTACCGCCATCAAAAAGCCAAACGCAATGATAATGCCATACCAATAGATCTGAAAGCCGCCGATGGAAAATGCCACGCGGTCGACTTCCAGCGATAGTCCCAAATGTGGGAATGAAATCGCAGCTAACATGATGTTTCCTCCTGTTGTGTGGGATAAATCATTGAAATTGCCATCCGGTCTGCGCGAACGGTCTGGCGCAGAAACGCTTGCACCTGCTGGGGTGTAACGCCGGCGTAGCTGTGCGGAAATGCAAAGTAATCCACGCCCTCAAAGAAATGCGCGCACATCTGATAGCAAATGCCCTCGAAGCTGTCCAGACTGCGCATTCTGCGGCCAATGGCAGATTTTTTCAGGCGCTCGAACCGCGCCAAGTCAAATCCCTCTGCGCCGACGCGCTCGGCCTCTTTCAGAATTTCCGCCAAAACCTCCTGCGGAACATCGCTGTCACCATCGACCGTCAGCATGGCGACACCCTTTGTGCTCTCGTAGCCTGCGCCAAAGCTGTCATCAATTTTCCCGGCCTTGTACAACCTGCCATACAGCGGCGAGGATTCGCCCATTAGAATTTCCGCGGCAAGGTCGCCGATCAGCTCACTTTGCAGTGCGTCCGATCCGGGCGGCTGGCAGCGAAAGCCAATGTCGAATTTTGGCATGGAAATGTCCATCTGCATCTGCACGCTTTGGCTGGGACGTTCCAGCTTTTCCGGCGCGCCATAATCGCGCACGACCGTTTGCCCAACACTTTCCGGCGCCAATTTGGCAACCAGCTCCACCACCCGCTGCGGGACAACATCGCCCACCACGCACAGCATCATGTTGGAGGGGTCATAGAACGTCTTGTGACACTGATAGAGCATCTGCGGCGTGATGTCCTGGATGCTCTGCACCGTTCCGGCAATCGGAACGCGAACCGGGTGGTGCTGGAACAAGGCGGCAAACAGACGCTCCGATGCGCGTGAGTCGGCGTTGTCATCATACATCCGAATTTCCTGCGCAATGATTCCTCGTTCTTTGTCCACGCTGGCTTGGGTGAAATAGGGCATAAAGACCATTTGCGTGAGGATCTTCAAATTCTCTTCAAAATTTTCCGTACAATCAAAGTAGTATGCGGTGAGATCATAGCTTGTGAATGCATTGGGGTTGCCGCCGCAGCGTGCAAATTCCTGCATCGCGTCCCCCTGCGGCATATCGAACATTTTGTGCTCCAAATAATGTGCAATGCCGTCCGGCACTGTGACGCGCTGCCCGTCGACGGTAAAGCGCGTGTCGATGGCACCGAAATTCGTCGCGAAAAATGCATATTTGCGTGCAAAGTCCGGCTTCGGCACGATGCGGATGCGCAGACCGTTGGGAAGAACTTCCTCCCAGTAGACCTCGCGCAGCTGCGGGTATTCCTTTCGTATCATTTTTCCACCCCCGTCAGATAAAACACGGTGTCCAGCGTGAGGTTTTGCGCCGCCGCCTGCACATCTGCAAGCTGCAAGGGCTTCACCGCCTGTGCCAGTGCGTCCAGATCCTGCATTCCCTCCGCTACGGCCATGCCCAGATAATAGTCATCCAACGCGCCCGGTGCATCGCGCCATGCAGCCAGTGCGGACAAAACCGCCCGCTTTGCGTCGTCCAGCTCCTGCCGGGAAATCACGCCGTTGCGGCAGTCGTCCAGCTCCTTTAAAATTGCAGCTTCCGCCGTCTGCATCTGGTCAAGCGCCACACCGGAGGAGATCACCATGATGCCCTTGTATTTTTCCAAAACAGAGTTTGCATAATAGCACAAGGAACGCTTTTCCCGTACATTATGGAACAGCTTGCTGCTCACACCGCCGCCTAAAATGCTGTTGAGCAGCATCAGCGCCGGGTAATTGGCATCTGTGACCGTGCAGCCTGTTCGCAGACCAAGCGACAGCTTGCCCTGCGTTACGTCCATTTGCTTGCTGCACCGACGCACGGCATCGGCGCGCTGCACCACCTGCGTGGATACCGCTACGCACGCTCTGCGCTGTATGCCGCGCAATGCCTTTGTGAAGCAGTCGGCAACGACCTGTTCCGGCTGCCGGCCAAGATAGAAAATCTCAATGCGAGAGGTTGCAAGCAGATTTTGATAGTGCGCGTAGAGATTCTGCGGCGTGACATCTTCCAGTTCTTCCGCATTGCCAAGGCGCGGTTCACTGTAGGCCTCCGCCTGACACATCGTTTGCAGCATTTGACTGGTCGCATAGCTGCGCTTTTCATCGATGCGCGCTTGCATCACGCGAATCAGGTTTTGCCGTTCGCCTTCCACCGCTTCCGGCGTAAAGCAGCCGTCTTGCAGCAAGGGGTCACACAATACCTGCCCCAAAAAGTCCACCATCGGCGCGAATACCGGCTCCGGCACAAAGCAGTCCTCAATAAAATCGGCATAAAAACCGACCATCTGCACCTCGCCCTTTTTGCGCACCAGTGCGCCGAGCGTTGCGCCGTACAAATCATCCAAATGATCGGTAATGGCTGCAATGTCCGGGTACTGCGCAGTTGCTCGCAAGAGTACGCTGGGAACCAAGGCGTTTTTGGCCGCTTCCGCACTGCACAGCGGGCGCAGCAGATTCACACTAAAGCAGCCCGTTTTGAATTTATCACTGGTGACTGTCCGCAAAAAAATGCCGGGCAGAATTTCAATTCGTCTATTCAGGAGTATCATCCTTTCTTGCTTACCTCTTGATATTATACAACACTTTTCTCAAAAGAAAAGTGGGAAAATAAAAAATTGCTTGTCATTCCGCGAGAAATCTTGTAGAATACGTTTATAGACATGGAGGTAATGTCATGCAATGGCTTGAATTGACGATTAAAACAACTTCATCCGGCATCGATTTGGTCGCGGCGCAGTTGACGGCCTTGGGCTTTGACAGCTTTATGATCGATGACCAGCAGGATTTTCAAGAATTTTTAGCGGAGAACACCGCGTATTGGGATTATGTGGATGATGCCTTGGCGCAGAAAATGAGCGGACTGTCCCAGATTACCTTGTATTTGGAGGACAACGCCGCTGCAGCCGAGCAAATCAGCGTGCTGCGCGAACAGCTGGCAGCGCTCCAAGCGCGCTGTCCAAGGGTGGATTTTGGGGAGCTGTCGGTTTCCTTGTCAAATTTGCCCGATGAGGACTGGGAAAATTCATGGCGAAAAAATTATCAGCCTCTGCCCATCGGACAGCGGCTGTTGGTGGTGCCATACTGGCTGACACCGGACAACCCGGAGCAGCGCATCCCTGTTTTGCTCGATCCCGGCATGATTTTCGGCACCGGCGCGCACGCGTCTACGCAGATGTGCATGGTGGCGTTGGAGCATCTGATTCACGGCGGAGAACGCGTGATCGATTTGGGCAGCGGCAGCGGGATTTTGTCCATCACCGCTTTACTTTTGGGTGCAGCGACCGCCACCGGCGTGGACATTGACCCCAAGGCGGAGGATATCGCGCGGGAGAATGCAGCCATCAATCACCTTGGCGGCGACCGCTTTACCGCCGGCACCTGCAACGTACTGACCGACGCCGGCGCCATGCAACGCTTGGCCCAGGGCGGCTATGATGTCGTCTGCGCCAATATTGTTGCCGACGTGATCATTCCGTTGGCTGCAATCGTGCCGCAGTTTCTGCGCAAGGGCGGGAGCTTTATTTGCTCCGGGATTCTTGCCACACGCGCCGAGGAGGTAAAAGCGGCGCTGTATGCCGCAGGTCTTACCATAACAGGCAGTGACCAAATGGACGGCTGGTGTATGTTCCGGCTGCAAAAATCGGAGGGATGAGCTTTGCGACGTATTACCTATCGGCAAAAGCTGTATTTGAAGAAGACACTGAAGATCCTTGGGATTTTGTTGGCTGTTGTGGTCATTGGCGTTGTTGTGTTTTTGCAGTGTGTGGAACGGTATGTTGTCTACACCGCAGACGGCGCGGTGATCGATTACAGCCGCTCGGCGCAGGATTTGCAGGTTGTTCCGCAGACGCCAACTGCGGCCACCACACCACCGCAGGTGGAGATTTCCTATGAAGCGGCCCGCCCCGCTGATGTCGATACGCTTGTAAAGGGCGTTTGGGTCAGCAGCAACCGGCTGGACGATGTGGAAGCACTGTCCGCGCAGCTGCTGAGCTTAGACAGTGAGCAGAGCATCCTGCTGGAGCTAAAAGATACCTCCGGAAATTTTTATTATGACACGGCGATCGAGGACGCGCCGAAAGCGGATATCGATACGGAAGCTGTTTCGCAGATGATCGCGCAGCTGCGCAGCAACGGCTATAACCTGATCGCATTGGTGCCCGCATTTTGCGATTACAGCTTTGCGCTGTCCAACCAGCTGTGCGCCTTGTCTACCGAGGACGGCGTGCTGTGGGCGGATGCGGACAATTGCTATTGGCTTGACCCGGCCGATGAAACGGTCACGGACTATCTGCGGCAGATTGCCAACGAGCTTTCCGGCATGGGCTTTACGGAGGTCGTGTTTGAAGATTTTGAATTTCCGTCCAGTTCAGAAATCGATTACGATGCCGACCAATCGCCCGCGCAGGTGATTACACAGGCGGCCGGCACACTGACCGGCCACTTCGCCGGCAGCAAGCTGACGGTTTCGTTTGCCACTGCCGACACCGATTTCCCCACGGAAGATTTGGGCGGCCGGTTGTATATCGAAAACGTTGACACAGCGCAGCTGGAGCAATACATTGTGGGCTATTCCAACTTGGATGCACAAACCCAGCTGGTTTTCCTTACCAACTCCAAAGACCCCCGCTTTGACAATTACAGCACCCTT
>CAMDZY010000082.1 GCA_945910975.1 uncultured Clostridia bacterium
TATGCCGATGACAAGACGTGCAAAGCTGCTCAACTGGTGCGCGCAGGGGCAGTTCCGATATATCATTGAGGATGATTACGATTCCGAGTTTCGCTATGACGCGCGGCCGGTTCCGTCCTTGCAGAGCATCGACGGCAATGAACGAACCGTCTACCTCGGCACGTTCTCGCAGACTGTTGCGCCGTCCCTGCGCATCGGTTATATGGTGCTGCCGCCCGCATTGCTGGAGCAGTACCGCGCAAGCGCATTGGGCTTTTCGTGCAGCGTACCTGTGACGGAGCAGATGATTTTGCGCGAATTTATGGCGCAGGGGTATTTTGAGAAGCATTTGAACCGAATGCGTACCTATTATAAAAAGCAACGGAAAATTTTGGTAGACGCACTGTCCGTGTTTGGCGCGGAGCTGCGCGTGATCGGAGAGTCCGCCGGACATCATGTCACGGTGCAGGTTCGCAACGGCATGGACGAAGCGCAGCTGTGTCAAACGGCGGTGGAAACAGGCGTGCGGGTGTATCCGATCAGCACCTATTTTATCGGCGCAATGCCAAAGCAGTTTCGCGGCAAGCTGTTGCTGGGATTTGGCGATTTGAGCGCCGCGGAAATTGCGGACGGCGTGGAAAGATTATATTCTGCGTGGCACCATGCATAGTTTGGCGCAAATGTGACAGAATAATGCCATCACCGAAAAGGAGGATGGAATGATGAATCTGAACGACAATGCCAACAAGTGCATCGAATGCACGGTAGAACAGTGCGTACACCACTGCGATTGCAGCAACTACTGCTCTCTGGACAAGATCCATGTCGGCACGCATGAAGCCAACCCCACCGTTGACCAGTGCACCGACTGCAAATCCTTCCAGCGCAAGTAAAAAAAGAAAATGCGGCTGCCGGTACTTCCGGCGGCCGCAAATTTTTATTTTTTCCAGCGTTCAATGTAGGTGTTGAACACTGCGCCATAAAACAAAATACAGATGCAGATATACAGCCACAACATACTCACGGCGATGATGCTCAAAGAGCCGTACAGGCGGGAATAGTTGCTGAATTTATCCACGTAAAAGGAAAACAAAGATGAAAACACGACCCATCCCAACGCACTGCCTACAGCGCCGGGCAATACCTGACGGATTTTCAGCTTTCGGTTGGGGAAAACAAGGAAAATAACGGTGAACAAAGCGGTCAGGATCAATGTGACCACAAGCCAGCGCATATCCATAAAGAAAAGCAGCAACCGAAACAGCGGGATGGGCTTGGACGCCAAAAAGCGGCTGATGCTTTTGCCAAAGACGTGCAGAATCATCGTGATCAGCAAAGCGACGAACAGCAGCAGCGTGTAAAACATACACAAAATGCGCTGAAACAGATAGTTTCGCCGATCCTTCAGACCGTACACACCATTCAGCCCTGTCCAAAGGCTGTAGACACCGCGCGAGGATGACCAAATGGCGGTGATGGCGGAGATGGAAATCAGGGCGATGGAATTTGAAGCAAAAAGGTCGGTCACGATATAGTTGATGAGCGGTTCCATCAACGACGGGACAAGGCTGTTGATGGCGTCCAGCAGATCCTTCTGCGTCAGCGGCGTGTATTGCAGCAGGCTCAAAATCAGCATCAACGCCGGAAAAATGGACAGCAAAATGAAAAAGGAGGCATTTGCTGCGTAGATTCCGATTTTCTTGTCGGCAATTTCCCCGGCGGTTTTCTGAACTTGTTGAACCGTCTGTTTAAACTTCATAACGCCACCTCCCGCCCTCTATCATAACGCATCGCGGCTTTGAAATCAACTGCCTTTTGTACACTACAGAACGGCTTGCTTATTATGATATTTCCAAACGGGCTGCCGTATGCACGTTTGTGGATGATATTTTTTAACAATGTTCCGGCGAAAAGTACTATAGAATTTGCACCCAGCGCGCCCAGAACCGTCGGATGGGGGAAAGCGTCGCGTAGGCTTGAAGCCGGTATTCCGCGCAGTATGTGCGCAGCGCGGCAAGCTCTGCATCAGACAAGGCGTGGTTGCTGTATTTTGCCTTTAGGGCAATCAGCTCTGTATCCTCCTGTAGCGGAAGCGCGCAAACCTTGAAAGCGCGCAGCGTGTAGTGCCAGAGCATCTCCGCCTGTTTTTCGCGGCTGACGCGCGCCATACGCCGCGATCGGCACCGCAGCACGATCCACCGCCGCAGCACAAAAAACAGCACGACCGCCGGCAATAGAAGCAGCCAATACCACCACCCATTTTGGGCAGCGGCCTGAGGGGGCGCAGTGCCGGTCGGTGCTGTGGCTGCCGGGGCAGTTTCGGTAGGCGACTGAGAGGGCGTTTGGGGATCGGGCGCTGTTTCATCCGGCACAGTCGGTGTTGGCTCTGTTTGCCGTCCGGCGGGCGTGACCTCCAGCGGGATCCAGCCGAAACCGTCGCAGTAATACTCGACCCATGCGTGCGCATGAAGGCCGGTGACAGTGACGGCTTCGTCTGCCTTGGCGGTCACGGCGTAGCCTGTCACATATCGGGCGGGAATGTTCAGAGCGCGGAGCATCACGGTAGCGGAGGAGGCATAATGCACACAATAGCCCGCCATGGAGTCCCTGGTGAACCAGACGGCAAAGTCCTCGCCCGCCGGCATTGTTTCCGGCGTCAGGGTATACTTGCCGTTGGTTTGATAAAATTCGGCAACTGCGTTGGCAACGGCTGTGGTGGAAGCGCCTACCATCGTTTCGAGCGGCGCGATTTCCTGCATGGCGGTGCGGGTGCTTTCCGGCAGCTGCGTATAGGTGATATGGACGTAGTCGGCATAGGTTTTCTCATCGGCATTGCTCGAATAATTGATTGCGCCGTGAAGCTCCTTGTCCGGAATCCAAAAAGGCACTTCATATTCGACCGTCTTGTTGCTGATTTCAACATGGCTGTCACTGACCGGATTCATTGCGTAAGGAATTTGCTGCGCATAATAGGGCAGATAGGCAACGCTGTGATGCGCAATTTCGCGGATGAAAGCGGAGTAATGCGTCACACTGTCGGGAAAAAGTTTTCCGGCATAGGACAGCACGTCGTCGATCGGGGAACCCGGCTGCCCATCTTCTGTCCAGCTGGCGCCGTCATAGGCGCAAAGCGAATTGCCGCGCAGGTATAGTGGGCCATCATACCCGGTGGTCACCTCCAGCACAGGGTCGGGACTCTGGCGCAGCGAGCCAAGCGTGGAAAGATCCACACGGTTTGTCCGGACAAGCTCCAGCGAGGAAAGCTCCGCGCCCCGGGAAGGCTTCGAATCGGCGGAGGATGCGGAATCGAGGAACAGCGCCTGCAATCGATCAATAAAGCCCTTGCGCTGATAGTTCTCACTGGGTACCAGCTTCCCAATCAGCAGGAAAAATACGGCCAACGGGATCAACAACAGCACGCCAAGCCGGTTCGCGGTAGCGGGATTTGTGCTGCGTACGGCCTGCGTAAACACCAACAAAACCAAGGCCGCCGTCAGCGCCAGCACCGCACCGGTAGCGGGCGGGTAATTGGTGACCGATGCCGACATAAAAAATGCCGGGAGCGTGACAACGGCAGACAGCAAGCAAGAATTGCAATGCAAAATGCCGAACAGGGAAAGTCCGACCGCGACAATGCTCAGGAACAAGAGCGCAACTGTCATTTCCGACTTCCCGCCTGCGTTGGGAAAGACAATGCCGCCGAACCAGCCGTAGGCACGTTCCAAAAGGGGAAACACTTCGCCGCACACCGCCTGCGCACCGGCAGAGATCGTGTCAAAGGAAACGTAAAATAGCACAATTCCAATCAGCAGTGTAACGGGTAACGTAATTTTCTTGTGCGGCAGCTGAAAGACCAACGTTCCAATCAGACCGGCAAGCAGTGTGCCGCCGACCAGAAGGGCATGGCCAACGGAAAGGTGAAACGCGGTAATGGTGCAATATAAACTTGCCAAAATGGCGGTGCAGCAAAGCAAAACGGTGGGCAGCACCGACAAAATCGGTTTTTTAGGCTTCATGTTCCACCTCCGGTTGGGCGCGCACGACAAAGACAGTGTCGGCGTCCGCGCAGGGAACGGCATCAAGCGGCGTTACCTGCCAGCGAAGCTGCAACAGGCCGACCAGAAAGTCCTGCAAAGCATCGGCGGACGCAATGGCAGTGGTTTGGATTTCCCCGGTTTCCGGGTGAAAAAAGCGAATGGAGAAGGGAATTTCTTCCTCCAACAGCCGTTCCCCCAGCCAGACAAGCCGACCGAGCGCGCCGTCATTTTTCGCAGGCTCCTGACACAGCGTGAGCGCGATCAAAACCAGGCTGTCCTCCGGCTGCATGGCCTCGCGTAGCATCAAATCGTCCACCTTCGCGCTCAGCTTCCAGTGGACATCGCGCAGATTGTCGCCCTCACGGAACGGACGAATCTCATGTACTTCCGCAAAGCCGCCGTTTTTAGGGCGGTAGCTGCGGTGCTGAAGATTTGACAGGTCGGGTTTTGGACGGATCGGGATTGGGCGCGGCAAAATAACGGTGCGGGTGGGCAGCGACTTTCGCAAGGGCAGCCAGAACAGCCCCAAATAGTCATAGATCCGCAGCCGCTTCACGCGTGCTTCTACACAGCGGCAATGGTCGCTTGCAAGGGGCAGCGTTTGCTTTTGATGGCCGCACAGCTGCACGCGAACCGATTTTGTCGCCCCATAGGTCAAATCAACCAGTTCCAAGCGGCAACGCAGGTGTGCGCTGGGGAAAAATCGATTCGGCAAAGACAGTACAACGACCGATGCCGGTTCGCCTTGTCGAACAAAGTCGCGGCGCGAAAGCAGCTGACGGCACCGAAGCATGGACGGCAGACTGACCAGCAAAGACAATACCGGCAGCAAAAGCACGGCAAGAAAAATAAGCTCCGACGTCCGGACATAGTAAAACACATAAAACAGCAGTGCAGACAGCAGCGCAATGCCATAGAGCAGTCGATTCTTTACCATTGCTTTTGAAAATGCGGTGCAGGAACAGACTGCAAAATACCCTTTAAAATCGTGCTTGGCTGTTGACCCGCAGCTTCGGCGGTATCGCTGAGCAGCAGACGGTGTGCCATAACCTCGCAGAATACCGACTGTACATCCTGCGGAATCACGTAATCGCGATTTGCCGCGCACGCCAGCGCCTTTGCCATGGACATGACGGCCAGCGTTGCGCGCGGGCTGCCGCCACGAGCCAGCAGCGGGGAGGTGCGGGTTTTGGAAACCAGTGCAACGATATATTCGGCGACCTCCGCCGAAACATATACGGCACTTGTGCGCCGTTGCAGCTGTTGCAGCTGCTCCAGCGACATCACCTGCCGAACGGAATCCAGCGGTTTATCACCTTGACGCGACAAAAGCATATCACGCTCTGCATCGGCGTCCGGGTAGCCGATGGAAAGGCGGATCAGGAACCGGTCAACCTGAGAATCCGGCAATCGCTGCGTGCCGGAAGCGCCGGTCGGGTTTTGTGTGGCGATAACGGTAAACGGCTTTGGCACAGCATAGCTCACGCCGTCCACGGTGACCTGTCCTTCCTCCATGGCCTCCAGCAGCGCCGACTGGGTGCGGGAGGTGGCGCGGTTCAGCTCGTCGGCCAAGAACAAATTGCACAAAATCGCGCCGGGCTGATAGGTCATTGCGCCGGTTTCCTTATTATAAATAGAATAACCGGTCACATCCGAGGGCAGCACGTCCGGCGTAAACTGCACGCGGCTGTATTTCATGCCGATGGTTTTGGAAAACGCCAGCGCCATCGTGGTCTTACCGACGCCGGGGATGTCCTCCAGCAAAATATGCCCCTGCGCCATCATGGACAGCATCACCCAAAGCAGGGTGTTGTCTTTGCCGTAAATCACTTTTTTCACTTCGCGGATCACATTGTCGATTTGATTCAAGGGAAACATCCTTCCGTTGATATTTTCCTTATTATACAACGTCTTTTGCACAATTTCCATAGGTTCCGGTAAAAAATAAGAATTTTGCGCGGGAAACCGGAGCGTTTCACGGAAAAAGCACACAAAATTCTTGGAAAATAAAGGGAAAAATCGATCCCCGACCATTGACAAGCGGCCGGGGATATGCTATAATCATTATCTATACTGCGGGAATATGACCCATGGGCTATTGCCCCATGCTGTGCTATTATCATACCACGTTTTGCATGGAATAGCAAGAGAACGAAGCGAGAAAACGACAACGCATCCGCGTGTATCGCCCGCAGGGAGAAGCGATTAACACAGAACGATGAACGAAAGGCTGTGATTACGTAATATGGCAAACATCAAGGAACTGCCGGTTGTCCAGTATGGCAAGACCCAGCGGCATAGCTATGCCAAGTACCACGAGATCCTGAAAATGCCCAACCTGCTCAAAATTCAGAAGGACTCCTACGAGTGGTTTCTGAACGAGGGTCTGCGCGAGGTGTTCAAGGACGTGGCCACCATCACGGACTACACCGGCAACCTGGAGCTGTCCTTCCTGGACTACTCTATGAACGAACCGCCCAAGTATTCCGTGGAGGAATGCAAGGAGCGGGACGCAACCTACGCAAAACCCATCAAGGTACGGGTGCGTCTGCACAACAAGCAGACCGACGAAATTAAGGAACAGGAAATCTTCATGGGCGATTTCCCCCTGATGACAAACGGCGGCACCTTCGTGATCAACGGCGCTGAACGTGTCATTGTTTCGCAGATCGTCCGCAGCCCCGGTATGTACTATGGTGACACCACCGACAAGGCCGAACAGCATTTCTATTCCGCTACCGTCATCCCTTACCGCGGCGCATGGCTGGAATATGAAACGGATGCGCAGAATGTGTTCTATGTCCGCATCGACAAAAACCGCAAGCTGCCCATCACCTGCCTGATCCGCGCCCTGGGCATTGCCACCGATGCGCAGATCAAGGAACTGTTCGGCGAGGACGAACGGATTCTGGCCACGCTGGAAAGGGATACCTGCAAGACCCGCGAGGAATCCTTGCTGGAGATCTACCGCCGTCTGCGTCCGGGCGAACCGCCCACAGTCGAAAATGCGGAATCCTATCTTGATGCGTTGTTCTTTGATGCAAGACGCTACGATGTGTCCAAGGTCGGACGCTATAAATTCAATAAGAAAATGGACATTTGGTCCAGACTTTCCGGCCAGATGCTGGCACAGCCGATCGCAGATCCCAGAACCGGCGAAATCCTTGCCATGCCCGGCGAGGTCATCAGCCGCGCCAGAGCGCACGAGCTGTCCGACCGCGGCGTGTGCGAGGCGGTAATCAGCGTCGATGGCAAAGAAGTCAAGGTATTCACCAACTATATGGTGGATATGTCCAAGTTCGTGGACTTTGACCCCAAGGAGATCGGCATTAAAGAAAAGGTCGTGCGTTCGGTACTGTTTGAAATGCTCGATGCCATGCCGGACGCTACGATGGAACAGTGGCAGACTGCCGTGGAGGAACGCCGCGACGAGCTGATGCCCAAGCATATCACCCGCGAGGATATTCTTGCCTCTATCAACTACCTCAACTGCATGGTGCACGGCGCCGGCACGACCGATGATATCGACCATCTGGGCAACCGCCGCCTGCGCTGCGTGGGCGAGCTGCTGCAAAACCAGTTCCGCGTCG
>CAMDZY010000083.1 GCA_945910975.1 uncultured Clostridia bacterium
GTTTTCACTGCATCTCATTGATTGAGTTAAAAGCTCAATTTCCCAAGTGGATCCCTCCGGGGATTGGTGTTAAGAGCACAAACTTGCGAAACGGTCAATAAGAGTAGTAAAAGCGTCACGGCTATATAGACTCTCGATCCGTTCCTTCATCAGGAAGCGTCATCGTTCCCGGCAGCCGTGGGCTCCGGCGGACGAAGGTTCTTTTTCGTTGATGGATTCCAGCGCAGGTTTGTGAAGCCTGCGCTTTTTTGTATGCCCGAACCGATCAACGCAAAAGGGATGATTCCGTGAAGAAGATGATGCTGAATCAGAACCGCGCCCCGATCTACGAGGCGCTGGAGCGCTTCCGGCTCATGCGGGTGGTGCCCTTCGACGTGCCCGGCCACAAGCGGGGCCGGGGCAACCCGGAGCTGACGGCCTTCCTGGGGGAAAAGTGCGTCAACCTGGACGTGAACAGCATGAAGCCCCTGGACAACCTGTGCCACCCGGTTTCCGTCATCCGGGAGGCGGAGGAGCTGGCGGCGGACGCCTTCGGCGCGGCCCACGCCTTCCTGATGGTGGGGGGCACCACCAGCTCCGTGCAGAGCATGGTGCTCACCGCCTGCAAGCGGGGGGATGAGATCATCCTCCCCCGCAACGTCCACCGCAGCGTCATCAACGCCCTGGTGCTCTGCGGCGCGGTGCCCGTGTACGTGAACCCGGACGTGGATCAGTCCCTGGGCATATCCCTGGGCATGACAAGGGAGAGCCTGGCCCGGGCCATCCGGGAGCACCCCCATGCGGTGGCCGTGCTGGTAAACAACCCTACCTACTACGGCGTGTGCTCGGATTTGCGGGCCATTGTCCGCATGGCCCATGACGCGGGCATGCTCTGCCTGGCGGACGAGGCTCACGGCACCCACTTCTACTTCGGCACCTCCATGCCCGTCTCCGCCATGGAGGCCGGGGCGGACATGGCCGCCGTCTCCATGCACAAGAGCGGCGGCAGCCTGACCCAGTCCAGCCTCCTGCTGTGCGGGCCGAAGGTGCAGGCCGGGTATGTGCGGCAGATCATCAACCTGACCCAGACCACCTCCGGCAGCTATCTGCTCATGTCCAGCCTGGACATTTCCCGCCGCAATTTGGCGCTGCGGGGCAAGCAGGTGTTTAATGTGGTGCGTGAACTGGCGGAATATGCCCGCGAGGAAATCAACGCGATCGGCGATTACTATGCTTTCGGGCGGGAACTGATCAACGGCGACTCCGTGTATGACTTTGACGCGACAAAGCTCAGCGTTCACACACTGGATATCGGTCTGGCCGGCATCGAGGTCTACGATGCACTGCGCGATGATTATGATATTCAAATTGAATTTGGCGATTTGGGCAATATTTTGGCCTATATTTCCATCGGCGACCGCGTGCAGGAAGTTGAGCGCCTTGTCAGCGCACTGGCGGAAATTCGCAGACGCTACCGCCGCGATCCCTCCGGTATGCTGAGTCAGGAGTATATCGATCCCACTGTGGTGGCAAGTCCGCAGGAGGCGTTCTACGCCGAAAAAATCAGTCTGCCCATCGAGCAGACCAAAAACCGTGTTTGCAGTGAATTTGTCATGTGCTATCCCCCCGGCATCCCCATTCTGGCGCCCGGTGAGCGGATCACAGAGGACATTTTACAATATATCGAGTACGCAAGGGCAAAGGGCTGCCAGTTGACAGGCCCGGAGGATCCCAATATCCGGCATTTGAATGTGCTGAAATAGGAGGAAAAATGGAACTTTGGTTTAGTGAAAATCATACGCCGGACGTAAAATTGAGCCTTCGGGTAAATAAGCAGCTCTATTCCTGCCAGAGCGAGTACCAGCGCATCGATGTGCTGGACACGCCGGAATTTGGCAGAGTGTTGGCGCTGGACGGCAACATCATGCTTACCGAGCGCGACGAGTTCATCTACGACGAAATGATTACCCACGTGCCCATGGCGGTGCATCCTAACGTGGAAAACGTGCTGGTGATTGGTGCGGGCGATGGCGGCGTGGTCAAGGAATTGACGCGTTACAAGAGTATCGCAGAGATCGACCTCGTGGAAATGGATCCGCTGGTTGTGGAGGTCTGCCGGAAGTACCTGCCCGGCAACGCCTGTCGACTGGACGACCCACGCGTCAATATTTACTATGAAAACGCTTTAAAATATATTCGGCGCTGCTCGGATCGCTACGATTTGATTATCGTTGATTCCAGCGACCCCTTTGGCCCCTCCGAGGGCCTGTTCACCCGCGAATTTTACGGTAGCTGTTACAAGGCACTCCGCGCAGATGGCATCATGGTCAATCAGCAGGGCAGCCCGTTTTATGCCGAGGACGCCAATGCCATGCAACGCAGCCATATGCGCATCGCAACAACCTTCCCCATTAGCCGCGTCTATCAGGCACATATCCCAACCTACGCCGCAGGCTATTGGCTGTTCGGCTTTGCAAGCAAAAAATATCATCCCATCGATGATGTGGACGCCGAGCGCTGGAAAGCATTGGAGCTGGAAACGCAATATTACACTCCACGTTTGCACATCGGCGCATTTTATCTTCCGGCCTTTTTGGAGCGCAAGCTACAGGAGGTGGAGAAATGCTAAGCCCGAACATTGAAACCTTCCTCGGCTGCGACAGCGACTATGAAAGCGCAAGCTTGGTGCTGTTTGGCGCGCCGTTTGATTCTACCACCAGCTATCGCCCCGGCACCCGCTTTGGCCCCTCGGCCATGCGGCATGAGAGCTTTGGTCTGGAAACCTACAGCCCCTATCAGGACGCCGATTTGACCGATTTTGCCGTGTTTGACAGCGGCGATTTGGAGTTGTGCTTCGGCGACACCGCCATGGCGCTGGCAGATATTCAGGCACGGACGCAGACGATTTTGGATGACGGAAAATTTCCCCTCATGCTGGGTGGCGAACACTTGGTCACGCTTGGCGCGGTGCGCGCAGTTGCGCAAAAGTGGGAAAATTTGCATATCATCCACTTTGACGCGCATACCGATCTGCGGGATGATTATCTCGGTGCAAAATTAAGCCACGCGTGCGTGTTGCGCCGCTGTCATGATTTGCTGGGTGACGGAAGAATCCACCAGTTTTGCATCCGCAGCGGTGAGCGAGAGGAATTTCAGTTTGCCAAGGCGCATACCGACTTGCACAAATTTAACTTTGACGGCCTGCAATCGCTCACGGAAAAGCTGGCAAAGGACGGTACGCCTGTTTATTTTACAATCGATTTGGACTGCTTGGATCCGTCCTGCCTCCCCGGAACCGGAACACCGGAGGCGGGCGGCGTGGATTTTCCCGCATTACTCAATGCAATTTTGGCAGTCAGCCGTACCAATGTGGTGGCGGCAGACGTCAATGAATTGTCCCCCATGCTCGATGCGTCCGGCGCATCCACTGCGTTGGCGTGTAAAGTGCTGCGGGAATTGATGCTTGCATTGCTGCAAAAATAAAAGGAGAGATTTGTTATGAGCAAGGTTTTAATTATCGGCTGCGGCGGCGTAGCCACGGTCGCCATTCATAAATGCTGCCAGGTCAGCGACGTGTTCACGGACATCTGCATTGCCAGCCGCACAAAATCCAAGTGCGACGCACTGGCAGAGCAGCTTCGCCCCACCACCAAAACCAACATCACCACCGCGCAGGTGGACGCCGACAATGTGGATGAACTGATTGCGCTCATTCGCAGCTACCAACCGGAGTTGGTCATGAATATCGCACTTCCCTATCAGGATTTGACCATCATGGACGCCTGTTTGGCTTGCGGCGTCAACTATATGGACACCGCAAACTATGAGCCGGAGGACACCGACGACCCCGAATGGCGCAAGGTCTACGAAAAGCGCTGCAAGGAAGCCGGTTTCTCGGCATATTTTGACTATTCCTGGCAGTGGGCATATCAGAAGAAGTTCGAGGATGCCGGCCTGACGGCGCTGCTCGGCTCCGGTTTCGATCCCGGTGTGTCGCAGGCCTACTGTGCCTATGCTGCCAAGCATGAATTTGATACCATCGATACCATTGACATTTTGGACTGCAATGGCGGCGACCACGGCTATCCCTTTGCCACCAACTTTAACCCGGAAATCAATCTGCGTGAGGTTTCCGCACCCGGCAGCTACTGGGAGGACGGCCATTGGGTGGAAATCCCGGCAATGAGCATCAAGCGTGAATACAATTTCGACCAAGTTGGCCACAAGGATATGTATTTGCTGCACCACGAAGAAATCGAATCTCTGGCAAAAAATCTGAAAGATGTCAAGCGTATTCGCTTCTTTATGACCTTTGGACAGAGCTATCTGGATCATATGCGCTGTCTGGGCAATGTGGGAATGCTCTCCACGACGCCGGTGGAATTCGAGGGCAAGCAAATTGTACCCATCCAGTTCCTCAAGGCACTGCTGCCCGACCCTGCCAGCCTTGGCCCGCGTACCAAAGGCAAGACCAACATCGGCTGCATCTTTACCGGCAAGAAAGACGGCAAGGAAAAGAAATATTACATTTATAACGTATGCGACCACGAGGAATGCTACCGCGAGGTCGGCTCACAGGCAGTATCTTACACGACGGGTGTACCGGCCATGTGCGGCGCGCTGATGATGCTGACCGGCAAGTGGACAGCGAAGGGCGTGCATACCGTGGAAGAATTTGACCCGGATCCGTTCCTGGACGCACTGGACAAATACGGCCTTCCCCGCCGCGAGAGCCACGACCCGGTTCTGGTAGATTGATGAAGAACGCACCTTTCGCGGGACTCGACGGTCAGCCGGTTCCGCAGCTGTTTGACGCACTGCCGACACCGTGCTACGTGCTGGATGAAGCACAGTTGCAGCGCAACGGAGAAATTTTGCAGCGTGTGCAGCAGCATACCGGCTGCAAAATTCTGCTGGCGCAGAAGGCATTTTCGAATTATGACTTGTACCCGGTTCTCGCCCCTTATTTGGCGGGAACCGAGGCCAGCGGCCTGTTTGAGGCGAGGCTGGGGCGCGAGGAAATGCCAAATGGCGAGGTTCACGTGTTCTGCGGCGCATATCGGACGCAGGATTTTGACGAATTGCTGCAATATGCCGACCATATCGTCTTTAACTCGCCCCATCAGCTAAAAAAATTCGGCAAACAGGCAAAGGCGGCCGGAAAATGTATCGGCCTGCGCGTCAATCCGGAATGCTCCACGCAGGACGGTCACGCCATTTATGACCCCTGCGCACCCGGCAGCCGTTTGGGTACAACCCGCGCCCAGTGGGATGCCGAGATGACACCGGAAGATATCGCTATGCTGGACGGTCTGCATTTTCACACCCTGTGTGAACAGGACGCTGATGCGTTGGAGATCACTGTTCAGGCTGTAGAAGAAAGATTCGGCGATGTTTTGGGACAAATGCAATGGCTAAATCTGGGCGGTGGGCACCATATCACCCGCCCCGGCTATGATTTGCCGCGGTTGGAGCGTTGCCTGCTGCATCTGCGCGACCGATACCCGAAATTGCAATTGTATTTGGAACCGGGCGAGGCCTGCGCACTCAATGCCGGCTATCTGGTGACGGAAGTGCTTGATATTCTGCAAAACGGCGCAGTTTCGATTGCCATACTCGACACCTCCGCCGCGTGCCATATGCCCGATGTGCTGGAAATGCCATATCAGCCGCCCCTGTATGGCGCAGGCAGCGGCAATTTCACCTATCGCCTTGGCGGCCCAACCTGTCTGGCAGGCGATGTGATTGGCGATTACACCTTCCCCGCCCCATTGCAGGTCGGCGACCGGCTGGTCTTTGGCGATATGGCAATTTATACCACCTGCAAGAATAACACGTTCAACGGTATGCCCCTGCCGGATTTGTTTGTATGGCAGGGAAAATTTGAACGATTGACGCAATTCGGATATTCCGATTTCAAAACGCGTCTTGGCTCTCGAAGATAGAAATACTCTGTAATCTGATACTAGGGAATCTCTGATTGAATCTGATATGCAGTTTGGCGGAAAGGATGCAAGCCAAGGCGCCAGCCGCGATTCAATCAGGGGTTCCTTCGTCTATTACATCCTTTGAATATTCCTTGCCGCGGAGCCTCACGCACAAGCTGGTTTCTGCGAACATTGTCATCAGAATTTCTCCAATATAAACAAAGATTTTTGCCAGAGCAAAGGATCGTACGATATGAAGAAATCAAAACAAATCAAAAGTGATCCGGAATATCGCAGCAGCCGAGATGCGCTGTTCCGACATAACAAAACTTATTTAGCCCTTTCGATGGTTGGCATTGCGTTTAAAGTGCTGTCTGTTCTTAGCTTTTCAAGATTGATTCAAAAGATACTGGATACGGTTTCCGGTGATTCCATCAGCAGTGTTTCTTATCTTGCCGTTTACAGCGCGATTTGTATAGGCCTGTTACTTGTCGCTGCAATTTTTGAGTACGCTTTCTGGACGGCATTTCGCAGCAAGGCACTCACGCAGTATCGGCAATTCACCTGCAACAAAATCCTGAGGAAAGGAATTGCTGCGTGGAACCATGAGAGCACAGCCCCTTACATCTCCGCACTGTCCAACGATCTGAATCAGATCAAAGATAATTATATTGAAACCTTGCCCTATATCGTCGAATTGGTTCTTAACTTTGCAGGCGCTATTGCATTGATGCTATATTACGATGTAAAATTGGCGGCAATTGCCTTTGTGATTTCCCTACTGCCGATCATCCTGTCTTCTTTCCGGCTGAAAGAGGTTGCAGTCTGCGAGGAGAAGTTGTCAGTTGCGAACAGCAATTTTCTGGGTGCCTTTGCGGAGATGCTGCGGGGTTTCAAGGCAATCAAGAGCATGAAAGCTGAAGCGCAAATCTCAGACAGACTGCTTTCCGAAAATAAAGACGCTTCCGTTGCGTTCGGCCACCGCGAGCACGTAGAAATTTCGGTTGCTTATACTGCATCGCTTTCAGGTCATGTTGCGCAAATTGTATTCTTTTTTGTCAGTATGTTTTTGGCACGCACAGATCCGAACGTATCTGTAGGTGTCATCGTTGCATTTGTTCAACTTATGCAAAATGTCAGCCAGCTTGCAATCGCGATGCCGGAGTTGATTGCAAAGGTAAAGGCAGCCAAAAAGCTGATGGAGCGCAATGACAGCCTGCTTGCAAATCATCAAACCGCCGGTAAAAATGTGGATTTGTCTTGTAAAAATTCGATAACAATGCGCAATGTTACCGCAGGC
>CAMDZY010000084.1 GCA_945910975.1 uncultured Clostridia bacterium
AGCAAATCCGGCACAACCGCTTCCGCGCCCTCCTGTTCCAGCAGGTCGACCAGATGGTTGTTGGCCAGCGGCATATACTTGACAAGGATTTCCCCAATGACGCCCACACGGGGTTTGACAAGTGTTTCATCAATTGGGAAATTGTCAAACGCGTCTACGATTCCCTTGCAAACGTCCTTAAAATGATGGGAACTTTTGGGGTTGACCAGAGAATCGATGCAAATTTGTTTCCATTTTTCGTGCAGCGCGTTGGCGGAGCCTTTCTCCACCTCATAGGGACGAACGTGATACAGGCACTTCATGAACAAATCGCCATAGACGACCGCGTGCGCGGCATCCATGATCAAGCCCCACGAGAGCTTGAAGCCCTCGTTCTTTTCCATGCCGTTTGCGTTGAGCGAAATGACCGGAATATGGGACAGGCCGTCCTTGTCCAGCGCTCTGCGGATAAAGCCCACATAGTTGCTGGCGCGGCAGCAGCCGCCTGTCTGGGTCATGATGATTGCAAGGCGATCGGTATCGTACCGCCCGGAATGCACCGCATCCATGATTTGCCCCACCACCGTAATGGAGGGGAAGCAGGCGTCATTGTTGACGTATTTCAGTCCCGTATCGATGGCATTGCGGTTGTCATTTTTCAGAATTTCAATCTGATATCCGTGCTTTCTAAACACCGGTTCCAGCAAGTCAAAATGGATCGGGCTCATCTGCGGGGCGATGATGGTGTACTGCTCGCGCCGCATTTTTTCGGTAAATTCGGCCGGTTTGTAGGTAATTATGCAAGATTTATGGGTAATATTTTGCTCTTTGCGCTCTTTCATTGCAGCAAGCAGGCTGCGAATGCGGATGCGCACCGCGCCAAGGTTGTTGACCTCGTCAATTTTCAGCAGTGTGTAGAGCTTGTTCCCCCGCTCCAGAATTTCTGCCACCTGATCGGTCGTGACCGCATCAAGTCCGCAGCCAAACGAGTTGAACTGAATCAGCTCCAAATCGTCCCGACCGCACACGAACTCCGCCGCCGTATAAAGGCGGGAGTGGTACACCCACTGATCGACCACGCGCAGTGGTCTGGTCGGGTCGAACGCAACCGGCAGACTGTCCTCCGAAAATACGTGCAGTCCATACGATGCAATCAGCTCCGGAATGCCGTGGTTGATTTCCGGGTCAATGTGATACGGCCGTCCGGCCAGCACGATCCCGGTTTCTCCTGCGGCCTCCATCTCCCGCAGAACCCGGCTGCCCTCGGCGCGGATGTCCGCCTTGGCCTGTTCCTGTTCCGTCCAAGCCGCTTCGACCGCACGGCGCACCTCGCGTTCCGGGATGCTCCATTCCTCCTTGCACAGACGGATCATGCGGTCTGTGACGGTTTGCCGGTTGGTAAAGGCAAGGAAGGGGCGAAGATAGCGCACCTCGCCGTTTGCAACGGATTCCATGTTATTTTTTAGATTTTCCGCATACGACACCACAATGGGGCAGTTATAATGATTCTGTGCATCCACCGTTTCCTGCTTTTCGTAGAACACGCACGGGTGGAAAATCGTCTTTACGCCGTGGTCGATCAACCATTGTACGTGCCCGTGCGACAACTTGGCCGGGTAGCACTCCGATTCGCTGGGAATCGTTTCCATGCCCAGCTCGTAGATTTTTCTGGTGGTAAACGGCGAAAGAACCACGCGGAAGCCTAAATTTTGGAAGAAAGTCGCCCAGAATGGATAGTTCTCGTAGATGTTCAGCACTCTGGGAATCCCGATTTCCCCGCGCGGCGCAAGCTCCGGCGCAAGCGGTGGGTAGTCAAAGATGCGCTTTCTCTTATATTCAAATAGGTTATTGCCCTTTTTCATTTTCGGCGCGCTGCCGGCGCCCTTCTCGCAGCGATTGCCGCTGATATAGCGTCTGCCGCCGGGGAACTGGTTGACCGTCAGCATACAGTTATTCGAGCATCGGCCGCAGCGGACGCTGGTGGAGGTATATTGCAGCGAGATCATCTCATTGAGCGAAAGCATGGTGCTTTGCTGGCCGTGATATCCTTTTTTCGCAATCAGCGCCGCGCCGAACGCGCCCATCAGCCCGGAAATATCAGGGCAAACCGCTTCCGCACCCGATATGGACTCGAAGGCACGCAGAACCGCCTTGTTGTGGAACGTTCCGCCCTGTACTACGATGTGCTGTCCCAAGTCTGCGGCGTTGGCGAGCTTGATGACCTTAAACAGTGCATTTTTGATGACGGAGTAGGCCAAGCCCGCAGAGATATCCGCCACGCCGGCGCCCTCTTTTTGCGCCTGCTTCACGTTGGAATTCATAAAAACCGTGCAGCGCGTACCGAGATCGACCGGATTTTCGGCAAACAGCGCTTCCTGCGCGAACCCTTCGGCGGTGTAGCCCAGCGAGTTCGCAAAATTTTCAATAAACGAGCCGCAGCCGGACGAGCAGGCCTCGTTCAGCAAAATCGTGTCCACCGCGCCGTTTTTCAGCTTGATGCACTTCATGTCCTGCCCGCCGATATCCAGCACGCAGTCGACATTTTTGTCGAAAAATGCGGCAGCGGTGCAGTGTGCAATGGTTTCCACCTCTCCGGCATCCAGCGAAAACGCCGCCTGAAACAGCGCTTCGCCATAGCCCGTTGAGCAGGCGCGGACAAGTCTTGCCGTGCTTGGCAGCTTTTCCTTTAATTCAGCAATGGCCGTCTGCGCGGTTGCAATGGGGTTGCCCTGATTGTTGGCATAGAACGAATACAGCAGCTCCCCCTGCTCGCCAATCACCGCCAACTTCGTGGTGGTAGAGCCGGCATCGATGCCAAGGAAACAGTTGCCCCGGTATGTAGCAAGATCGCCCCGCTTCAGCACGGCTTTGCTGTGACGTGCGGTAAACCGGTCATATTCGGTGCGATTTGCAAACAACGGTGCAAGGCGCGGCATCTCAAAGGTGACCTTCACGCCGGCACGCAGACGCCCGATCAGCGTGTCAATGTCCACAAATGTCTGCTGCCCGGCATTGAGCGCCGCGCCTATTGCGGCAAACAGGTGGGAATTGTCCGGGTCAACCGTGGTTTCCGGCGTTAATTTCAAGGTGCGGATAAAGGCTTTTTTCAGTTCCGGCAAAAAGTGCAGTGGGCCGCCGAGAAACGCCACGCAGCCGCGAATTGGCTTGCCGCAGGCCAGGCCGGAGATGGTCTGATTCACAACGGCTTGGAAAATGGAGGCGGCAAGGTCAGCTTTTGTCGCGCCCTCGTTGATCAGCGGCTGAATGTCCGTCTTGGCAAACACGCCGCAGCGCGCCGCGATGGGATAGATCTGCTTGTAATTTTCCGCTTCCCTGTTCAGTCCCTGAGCATCGGTTTGCAGCAGCGCCGCCATCTGGTCGATAAAAGAGCCTGTGCCACCGGCACAGACACCATTCATGCGCTCCTCCAGACCGCCCCGGAAGTAAATGATCTTTGTATCCTCGCCGCCAAGCTCTATGGCCACATCCGTCTGTGGCGCGGCAAATTTCAGCGCCGCCGCAACCGCCACGACCTCCTGTTCAAATTCGATCTCCAGCGCTTTGCCGAGGTTGATGGAGCCGGAGCCGGTAATTTTAGCAGACAATGCGCAAGCGCCGACGGTCTGCTTGGCATCCTGCAACAATTCCGCCAGCGTTTGCTGCGTATGTGCGCCGTGGCGGCGGTAGTTTTCATAAACAATTTCGTGATCCGCGTTCAGCAGGACGAGCTTGACTGTGGTGGAGCCAATGTCAATGCCTGCACGAAAGTTTCTCATGGAAGTCCCTCCAAAGGTTTCTCTATGCGGAGCAACCGGGACATCGGTTGCTCAACGTTCAAAATATTATACGCCGCCGGAATGACGCTTTTAAGACGAATATGTTAAATTATTGTGAACTTTTGCCGCTGCTGCCCGCAATTCCAAATTATCGCAAGACTTCCGAATCGCACGGATTCGTTTGCAGCAGCTTGATTGGACGTTCGTGATCCACTTTGGAATTTATTTCCGAAATTTATAATAGAACGGATATATAAAATTAGGAATATATGGATTGACACCATCATTTTAATGTGATATAATAAAACTGTAACAAAATTATCTACGTGTTAGTTGGATAATTATTTTTGAAAGCGACTATTGAAGGAGGTTTGTTTTATGAACAGAACAATCAAAGCATTCTTGTCCCTGCTGCTTGTAGGAACAATGTTCATTGGCGCTTGCGGCGCATTTGCTGCCGGTGCCTTTGTGGATGTACCGGACAACGCGTGGTACCGCGAAAGCGCATACTATTGCGCAGCGCATAACCTTATGCTGGGCACCGCAGATGGTACATTCTCTCCGAAAGGCGATATCACCAGAGCAATGCTTGTCACCGTGCTTTATCGTTTGAACGGACAACCGCAGGTATCCGAAGACTGCGTCTTTACAGATGTAAATAAGGGTAGCTACTATTATGATGCAGTAAAATGGGCAAATGCAAACGGCATCGCATTTGGCACAACTGCGACGACCTTTGCCCCGAACGAGCCTGTCACACGCGAACAGGTTGCGTGCTTTGTGGCGCGGTATGCCAAGTTTGTCGACGCGGCATTCCTGAACGACCCTCCCGCAGAGCTGGCCTATACCGACTTGGAGCAGGTTTCTCCCTATGCAAAAGAAGCCGTGGACGTTGTCCGCTTCGCGGCGCTCATGCTCGGCGATGAAAACAACACTTTCCATCCGCAGAAGACCATGACCCGCGCAGAGGGATCCGTGCTGTTGATGAACCTCAACCGCAAGCTGGAAGGAAAGCACCCCGCTGTGTTATATACCGTTGCAGCAGATGGCACGAAGACCGAGCGCACCCTCTCCGAAGCGGACACCAATCTGCTCCGCGGCATTTTGACTGACGCTAGATGGAAGCAAACGCCGATGCCGGAATATATTGCAACGCATGAGATCGTGCTGGACGATACGGTCTATCAGTTTGAACGCGGCGAAAACGGCAGCTACAACGGCTTCCGCCTGCAAAAAGTCTACGGCGGCGCCTACGACGCCTATTCCGTCACCGACAAAACCGCACTCGCCCAACTCGATGCAATTCTGTTTGCAAAATAATCCATTCCCCACCGAAACAGCGCGGTAACGCCAATCCATTAAAAATAACCGGACGATCCGAATGGACTGTCCGGTTATTTTGTCTGGATATTACATCAGGCTGCAAACCAAATCGGTATACGCCGTGGGATCCTGCAAGGGCAGGTCGGCCATGATGCAGGCTTGCGCGTGGAGGATTTTGGCGTATTTTTCGGCTTTTTCCTTGTCGGTTTCCATCAGGTCGCGGATGGCGGCGACAGCGGGGTGGTTGCCGTTGATCTCCAAAATCCGACCGCCGTTCATGGGCATATCGGGGTTCATGCGGTGGAAATATTTTTCCATCTCAAAGCTCATGCCGGACTCCGGCACCATGCAGCACGGATGCTCGCCAAGAGAGGTCGACAATCTCACATCGCTGACCAAATCGCCAAGGGTTTCCTTGACAAATTTTACGGTGTCCTCAAAACTCTTGGCCTGTTCCTCGGCCGCCTGCTTTTCATCCTCGGAATCCAGTTCCAAATCATCGGAGGAGATATTTTTGAATTCCTTGTCCATGAATTTTTGCAGCGTGGACGGCACAAATTCGTCTACATCCTCCGTGAAGAACAGCACGTCATAGCCCTTATCCTGCAATTTGGACATCTGCGGCAGCTGGGCAAGACGCTGGCGGCTTTCACCGGAGGCAAAGTAGATGTGCTTTTGTTCTTCCGGCATTGCCTCGACATATTCCTTCAGCGTGACCAGCTTGTTTTCCTTGCTCGACCAGAACAGCAGCAAATCTTGCAGCTTGTCCTTGTTCACGCCATAGTCGGCAACTGTGCCGTATTTCAGTTGGCGGCCAAAGGCGGCAAAGAATTTCTCATATTTTTCGCGGTCATTCTCCAGCAGCTTTGTCAACTCCGTGCGGATGCGCTTTTCCAGATTGTTGGCAATGAATTTCAGCTGACGGTCATGCTGTAACATTTCACGCGAGATGTTCAAGCTCAAATCCTGCGAATCCACCACGCCGCGCACAAAGCGGAAGTGATCTGGCAGCAGATCCTCGCAGTTTTCCATAATCATCACGCCGGAGGAGTACAGCTGCAAGCCTTTTTTAAAGTCCTTGGTGTAGAAATCATAGGGAGCCTTTGCCGGGATGAACAGCAACGTCTTGTAGGCAACCGTGCCCTCAACGCTTGCCTGAATGGTGGCAATCGGCGGCTCATAGTCGAAGAATTTTTCACGGTAGAACTGATTGGTTTCTTCCTCGGTTACATCCTTCTTGTTCCGCTGCCAGATGGGAACCATGGAGTTGAGCGTCTGCACCTCGGTGACGGTTTCATATTCCGGCTTATCCTCCGGGCTGTCCTCTTTTTTGCGGGAGGTTTCCACTTCCATGCGGATGGGATAGCGAATGTAGTCGGAGTATTTCCAAATCAGTTCCTTGATTTCATAGGTTTCGAGGAAGCGGCTGTACTTTTCGTCCTCGGTGTCCTCTTTCAGCTTCATAATCACATCGGTACCGACACTTGCGCGTTCACAGGGCTGAATCGTGTAGCCGTCCGCTCCGGAGGATTGCCACATCCACGCCTGATCGGAGCCGTACTTTTTGGAAACGACCGTGATCGTGTCGGCCGCCATAAACGCCGAGTAGAAGCCAACGCCAAACTGGCCGATGATGTCGATGTCGTCGGCTTTTTCCATTTCCTGCTTAAATTGCAGGGAACCGGATTTGCAGATCGTGCCGAGGTTGGCTTCCATCTCGTCCTTGTCCATGCCGATGCCGTTGTCGCTGACGGTCAGGATGCGGTTTTTCTCGTCGCGCGCAATGGTAATGGCAAACTCGTCCGCATTCAGCCCAACATTTTCATCCGTCAGTGCAATATATGCCAGCTTATCAATGGCGTCTGACGCGTTTGAAATAATTTCACGCAGGAAAATTTCCTGATGTGTATAAATAGAGTGAATCATCAAATCCAGCAGCCGTTTGGATTCCGCCTGAAACTGCTTCTTTTCCATAAAGAACACTTCCTAATCTGGTTTTAGCACTCCTTCATGTCGAGTGCTAAATGTATTATACCGCATTCCCACCAAATTGCAACCCCCTACGGCAAAATTTTTGCAAAAAAAATCAAAAGAAAAGCGCAAAAAAATGATTGAC
>CAMDZY010000085.1 GCA_945910975.1 uncultured Clostridia bacterium
TAAACAGGTGATGAAGAGCCGGGGCTACTACATAGTCCTGTTCCTCTGCCTTATTGCAGTGGGTACTTCGGGCTATTTGTACTACCGGAACTCTGACACCACCAAACCGACGGACGACACAAAAAATCCGTCCCAATCCGCCACCGAAGCTACCACCGCCGCACCCGGCGGCCAAAAGAATCCGCCCGCTACCTCCGGCGCGAAGGATGCCATATCCGATGATACGGTGCAGACAGGCGATAGCAAACAGTCGGGCACCGATGTGCAGACCTTGCAGGTGTTTGCGCCGATGGACGGGGAAACGGTTCGCGACTACGCAATGGATCATTTGGCGTACAACGAAACGACCAAGGATTGGCGCACGCATGCCGGAATTGACATTGCCGGCGACCTCGGCGACCCCGTCTGCGCAGCGGCGGACGGCGTAGTCTACGCCGTTTATGACGATGACCTGCTGGGCAAAACCGTGGTCATCAATCATGCCAACGACTATCGCACCTATTATTCCAATCTGGCGGAGGACGTCAAGGTGAATGCGGGCGATACCGTCACCGCCAAGACAGTCCTTGGCAGCGTGGGTGATACGGCAATCGTAGAAGTATCCGCCGAACCGCACCTGCACTTTGCGGTCTACTGCGGTACGGATATTGTGGATCCCTTGCAATTCCTTGCTCAATAATAGAGCACTGCCCGAGAAGGTGAGAACCTTTTCGGGCAATTTTTTGCAGTTTAAAATAATGGGATACGCTACTTTCGACAAAAATATTTTACAATCCAACCATGTCTGAAAGAATAGCGTAGGAAATAGCGGCAAGAATTATGGTAATGATGGTGCATAAAATATATTTGACCCCGAACGCCTTTGCGCGCTGCATGGATGCCTGTAAGGCTGCTGATTTTTTCCTGCGCGTCCTCGTATTGCTCGTTTAATTCCAACAAATGGTCATACTGCGCCCACGCTGCGTCCGCCGCTTCTTCTGCCGCGGTTGCTGTACGCAATGCATCCTCCAATTCCTTTTGCGTTGGACTTTTGCAGCCACAAAGTCCCACGCAAAGACAAAAGGCCAAAATTAATCCTACAATTCGTTTCATTTTTCTCCCTCCTCCCGTATATTCAAATTTTAATATCAAATAATGAATACAGACAAATTATAGCATATCGAATACAATACTGTCAAGGGGTGAGGATTCAAAATGAACAATTTTGTGCCGCAAAGGCCGAACAAGGAAGTAATCTCCATCCGATTGCCATCGGAGCTATTAAAAGCAGTTGACGAAAGCGCGGCGAATGCCGACATCAGCAGGAATGAGTTTATCAACCAGTGCATTATTTTTGCCTTAACGCATTTACAGGAACCGGATAAGGAAGCATAGCACCAAATTATAGATACAAATCTTTTTAGAGCGAACGTTCTTCTTGACGATTTTGTGACGATGCATGGGCTGTAAATAAACTCCCCTTTCCCAAAAACTCCCCGGAAAAGCGATAAATTCCCCGCAAAAGGCAGGTAAACCAGCCTACTTTTGCGGGGAATGATTATGCTTTTTTGTATCTTAAATATATCGCTGCGCCAGCTGTAGTAAGCGGCGGGCATTCAGGCGGCTTTCCTCTGCCAGTTCCTCAAAAAGCGGCTGCTGCTTGGGATGGTCTGCGGCGGCGCTCTGATAGGCTTCCGCCGCGGTATTTTCTGCACGATAACGCTCGGCCAGCAGAGCCGGAAGTTCTGCGACCGGAACGGTTTCCGGCAGCACTGAGGGGAGCTTTTGCCCTGTGAGAAAATAGTGCAGCGTCAGCAGTTTGCGGCTGTGTCCGGCGCAGGTCTGCGCCATGTGCCGCAGAGCAGCGCCATCGTTTCCCACCAGTCGCGCAATGTGATAGTACGTAATGGTTGCTTGCTGCTCCGCCCGAATCCAATCCGCCAAATCGCGCGAAAGTGGCCGTTTGTCCGGCACAGCATCCGTATGTGCATAAACCCTTGCCCACACGGCAGCCGGGTCGATCTCCATGGAATGCACAACGATCCCTCCTTTTGCCATTCTATGCAACCCAGCGCCTGTTTGCCAAAAAAGTAGGAACGCACCCGGAGCTTCCTCGGTGCGTTCCTTGCATTTTATGAATATTTTTCCACAATTTTTTGCAAAATATCAGTATCGGCCGGGCAAAAATCATACTGCGGGATCTCTTTCGGCGTGATCCAACGCGCGTCCATATGCTCCAAAAGACGCGGCGTTCCGGTCTGGATGGTGGCGCAGAAAACGGTCAGCTGAATGGTCAGATCGGGGTAGGCATGTATGACTTGCCAAAATACATCGCCCACCGCTACCGTGATGTCCAACTCCTCCCGGCATTCCCGAATGAGCGCCTGTTGCGGGGTTTCTCCCGGTTCTACCTTGCCGCCGACAAATTCCCACAGCAGCCCCCGCGCCTTGTGTGCCGGGCGTTGGCAGATCAAGAACCGACCCTCCTGCCAAATCAGCGCTGCAACGACCTGTGTCATAGCGATTCCTCCACAAATGGCTGAAATTTTTCCATAAAAAGATTCTGTGCATAGGCGTTGAGCATCGTGCAGTATTCCTCATAGGCGGTGAGCAGCTGTTTTGCCTCAGGGGTCAGGATGGCACCTCCTCCGTTTTTGCCACCGGTAGTAGAATACAGCAGGGGAAAGCCCAATGCTTTTTGGGATGATTTTAAAATCGTCCATGCTTTGGAGTAGGCCATGCCCATGGAAATGGCTGCTGCGCGCAGGGAATGTTGTGTTTCCACGCGGCGGAGCAGCTGAGCGATGCCGGGGCCAAAGCATTTTTCGTCCGTAAATAGACGAACCGACAATACGGCGTGTAATTTATTCTCCATAAAAATATTATAAGCGAAAAAGTCCACCGCGTCAATGGTCGAAAGTTGCGGCGAAGCAATATTTTTGGGCATTGCGCAAAAACGGATGACAAACGCGATGGAATATGCTATAATAATCACAAACAGGTGCGCAAAGCGCACCTTGCGCCGCCGGCGCACTTTTTGCGGAGCAAAAAGGTTTGTGTTATTACAGCTATAATTAAAAATCAGCTTGCTGATTTTTGTGCGGCTTATGCCGCACATGCAGCGCTTTGCGCTGCAATTATGCTATAATAACCACAAACAGGTGCGCAAAGCGCACCCCGCGCCATCGGCGCACTTTTTGCGGAGCAAAAAGGTTTGAGTTATTACAGCTATAATTGAAAATCAGCTTGCTGATTTTTGTGCGGCTTGTGCCGCACACGCAGCGCTTTGCGCTGCAATTATGCTATACTGGGCATATCCCCGAATGTGACAGGAGGAATTTTCCATGGCAGCTTATTTCAGAATCAATATCAGCGATCTGAAAGATCATTTTGGAGCCGGAAAGGATCGCAACAAAAAACCTGCGCCAAAACTTACCTGGAAGCAGCAAATCATCAGCATTTTGATTGCGTTGGTGTTTGCGGCCGTCTATTTTTACTTTGCACTTCCTGCACTGAACTTCCAAAGTCTGGATTTGTATGTGTTTATCCTGCTGACGCTTGTGGTCTATTTGCTGGCAGGACTGTTTGTTGGCGGCGTTTTGCGTGGCGGCAGCTCTTTTACGGCGCACGCCAAGAAAAGCGGCAAGGTCGCACTGATCGTGGGCGGCGCAATTCTGGCGGTGTTGCTGGTCAACGCGGTGATTTCGCTGCCGCTGTTCCGCGCCGGAAGCTATGCAAACATTCTCGTGCCGCAGACGCGCGAATTTTCTACCGATGTGGCGGAAATATCCTTCGATCAGATCCCCATGCTCGATGCCGACTCGGCCGCCCGTTTGGGTGACCGCAAGATGGGCGAATTGTCCGACCTGGTCAGCCAGTTTGAGGTGCCCGATGACTATGCACAAATCAACTACCGCGACCGCCCGACCCGCGTCACCTATCTGGAATATGGCGACTTCTTTAAATGGATCAACAACCGCTCCGCCGGTCTGCCTGCGTACATTGCCATCGACATGGTTACGCAGGAGGTAACGGTGCAGCGCCTTGCCGAGGGAATGAAATACTCGCCTTCCGATATGTTTGGCAGGGATTTGATGCGCAAGCTGCGCTTTGCCTATCCGACCGCAATGTTCGGAGAAGTCAATTTTGAAATCAATGAGGAGGGAGAGCCTTACTGGATCGCTTCGGTTTTGACCAAACGCATCGGCCTGTTCCAGGGACAGGATATCAAGGGTGCAGTTCTGCTGAACGCTTTGAGCGGCGAAAGTCATTATTATGATGTGGCAGATGTCCCGCAGTGGGTTGACCGCGTCTACAGCGCCGACTTGATTATGCAACAATATGATTATCATGGCACTTATCAAGGCGGCTTCTTCAACTCTCTGTTTGGACAGCGTGGCGTGACCGTTACAACCGACGGCTACAACTATATCGCGCTGGATGACGATGTATGGCTGTATACCGGCGTTACCTCCGTGGCAGGCGATGAAAGCAATGTCGGCTTCCTGTTGGTCAACCAGCGTACCGGTGAACCGCGCTATTATGTCTGCCCCGGTGCAACGGAATACTCCGCAAGAAAATCTGCCGAGGGTGCAGTACAGCATCTGGCCTATAATTCCACATTCCCGCTGCTCCTCAACATCTCCGGTGAGCCGACCTATTTCATCAGCCTGAAGGATGCGTCCAATCTGGTGGAGATGTACGCCATCGTTAATGTCGGTCAGTCCCAACCGGTTGCCACTGGCCCCACAGTGCAGGAGTGCTAGCAGAAGTATGGGCAGATGCTGCAAAGCATCCATCTGGGCGAACAAACGGACAACCCAACACCGGAAACGGCAACCGCACAGGGTAAAATTGCAGACATTCGCAGTGCTGTGTTGGAGGGGAACACGTATTACTATATTCAGTTGACCAATCAACCGACATGGTATCGCATCAGCGCTTCGGCTTGCCCGCTTGCGGTGATTGCCAGCGTGGATGACAGGGTGAGCATCACCTATCGCACAGGCGAGGGAGAAATTTTGGAAGCAACAGAAATGACATGCAAATAGAAGGTTACTGTAGAACCTAAATTATGGACTGTATCAATGCCGGGCGCGTTGGTACAGTCCATTTTGCTACACAGAAGTATTGAGGGACGCGCTTTCGGGCAGATTGGGGGGGGACGAATGGTGCGCTTTATTTTCTCAATAATCTTTGCAGATTGTCGGAAACATAGTTGCATTTATGGTTTTAATATGGTAAAGTAATACAAAGAATCCGCAAAATATATCAACGGAGGGAACAACATGAAAAGGCGAATCATTAGCGCGCTGCTGTGCCTATGTATGATCCTTGGCTTGTTGGCGTGGATCCCACCCACACAGGCGCAGGCTGCAACCGCATCACAGCAGCATATTGTAGACCGCGCAAATTATATGTACAATAACCTTTGGACGTGTCAAAGAACGGTCAGGGGCTGGCGGAATAACTATACGTTCTACCAAGGCAACCGGTATCACGTTCCATATGGTCAGCCGGTTTCCGCCGGTGCATATGTCGGCTTTGGGATTTCTTTTGAAAACTTCTTAAAAGCAACACAGGATCCCAACAATGTATTTTATACAGCCCGTTCCAACTATGCCGGCAACACTTCTACATACTATGCCAACGACTGCTCCGCGTTTGTTTCCTACTGCTGGGGCATTGGCAGAAGAACAACGGCGACCATTCCCGGCTGTTCGACTTATATCGGCATGGCAACCGCCGCAAATGCAGGCAGATTGCAGCTTGGCGACTGCCTGAACTCCAACTCCGTGGGTCACGTGGTCTTGGTCACGGGCATCAGCTGGTCAAACGGCACGCAGTACATTGAAATTACCGAGCAAACCCCTCCGCAGCTCAAGCGGACAACCTATTCCGCTGCCAGTCTGGGCGCCAAATATGGCGGCGCGTACGGCATCTACCGCTACGGCGGCAATGTGCCCGCTGCGCCAAATTCAAAGCCCACCCCGCCCAAACGCGCGGATCTGGCGGACGGTGTCTACGTGATTAAATCCGCCGTGAACAACGCATTTACCCTCAATATCAACGGCCCTTCCAAGGACAATGGCGCAAATGTGCATCTTTGGTCAAGGAACCATGACGATGTCACGCGTTTCGTTTTCCAGCGCAAAGAGGGAACAAACTGCTATACGATCCGCAACCTGTACTCCGGCAAATATCTGGACGTTGCAAGCGGCGTATCCAAGGACGGAACAAATGTTCAGCAATACGATTATAACGGCTCGGATGCCCAGTTGTGGTATGTTTCGCGCAATTCGGACGGCACGTTTACCATCATATCCAAATGCGGCGATAAGGCGTTGGATCTGTATGCCGGCGGTGCGACAAACGGTGCAAACATCCAAATCTGGGAGTACAATGCCACCGCTGCGCAGAAATGGAGTCTGGAAGCGGAGAACGTGCTCAAGGACGGCATCTATAAATTCTCCAGCAGGGCGGATTCCAACTTTGTGATGAATGTGCAGGGCAATGTTACAACCGATGGCGGCAATGTTCATCTCTGGGAACGCGCCAACAACAATGGCGACCGTTGGGTCGTACAGACCAGCGCGGACGGTCATTGCTATATCCGAGAACTGAACTCCGTAAAATATTTGGATATCAATAGCGGACTTTCTGCAATCAATACCAATATCCAAATTTGGTCCGGTAACGGTACAACTGCCCAAAAATGGTCAGCGATCCCCAATACGGATGGTAGCTGGAGTTTTGCTTCCTGTCTGGCCGGTGGCCTTTACCTTGACATAGAAGGTGGCACGGCGGCAAACGGCACAAATATCCGCACGTGGTCGGGCAACGGTTCGAACGCGCAAAAGTGGAATGCAGAACCGCAGCAAAGCATCCACGACGGTGTGTATGCCATCCAGTCAAAAACCGATACCAACCAGATCATCCGCCCAAAGGACGGCTCGGAAGATAACAGCGCACCCCTGCAATTGTGGGGCTACGGCAACGATGATTTGGGAAAGGTCGCCATCGAATATGTCAGTGACGGCTTCTATACGATCCGTTCGCTCAAATCCAACCGCTATTACGATGTCAAGGATGGCAGCCACGCTTCGGCTCCGGGCGTTT
>CAMDZY010000086.1 GCA_945910975.1 uncultured Clostridia bacterium
CGGCAATGTTCTTCCGCGAGGAAGAACTCTGTCGAAAAACGAAGTTTTTCGGCAGTCTAACTTACGCCCAAGCCTTGTGAAAGGCTTGGGCGTAAATTATTTGTGATGATCGTTTAAAATTGTCTGCACCATATCCGTAACGGTAGCCGCCGGGGAAATCAGGCAGGGGGCAGTGGTGTGCGCAGAGAGTGAACTTGCGGTCGAATTGCCGATACATACGCATCGGACACCGGTGGGAAGATTGCCGTATTGCTGAAAAAAGAAGTCGACACCGCTGCCGCTGGAGAATGTGAGATAATCCAAATGGGGCAAGGGGGAAAGTGCGCCGATGGCGTGCAATTCATAAATCGGAATGTCCTGCACTGTGCAACCGGCACGCCTTAGCAGCTCCGGCAGCAAAGCTGTTCCGATGGAGGAACGCAGCAGGTTGATTTTTTCGTCCTTCGCAACGGTTTTTATAAGTGCCTTGGCCAGCGCTTCTCCGGTGAAGACTTCGGGACAGACGCTTGCTGCCACACCGTATGCTTGCAGCGTCTTAGCGGTGGCAGCGCCGATGACCGCAAAATGATAGCCTGTGCAATGCGCGGCGTCCGGGAATTGCTGAAAAAATGTATGCACGCCGTTGGCACTGGTGAATACCAGCCAACAAGGCGGTTGCGGGAGCGAAAAGGGGAGCGGGCGAGCCGTAGTGCGCGAGATCCAATGTGTTTTTGCGCCCAAGGCCTGCAAAAGCTGCTGCTGCTTGGCGGCAACGGCCTTTGTTCCGGTTATGCCGATGTGCAGCCCCGCAAGGGGTGCAGCGCCGACATCCATGGCGGCTACGCTGCCCACCAGAATGATAGCAGGCGGCAAAACTTCCTTTGCCGCTTCTGCCAGCCGGTAAAGCGGCGCGCGGATTTGGGCAGGATTTTGCGTGTTGCCGCCGGAAAGCACTGCGGCGGGTGTATCACCGGGCATTCCGGCGGCCAAAAGACGTGACACAATTTCGGGCAGCTGCCGCAGTCCCATCAAAAATACCAGTGTACCGGGCAGCTTTGCAAGTGTGTCAAAATTCGCGGGCAAACCGTCCGGTGTGTCTGCTGTGTGTGCGGTAATAATGTGCAGCGCTTGGCTTTGACCACGGTGGGTAACAGGTATCCCGGCTTCTGCTGGGATCCCAATGGCAGAGGGAATGCCCGGAATTTCCGTGCAGGGTATCCCGGCGGCCTGTAGCGCTAGCATTTCCTCGCCGCCTCTGCCGAACAGATACGGATCGCCGCCCTTGAGGCGCACAACGCGCAGACCGGACTGCGCCAATTCGATGAGCTTTTGGTTGATTTCTGCCTGCGCCGCCGCGTGGTGTCCGCTCCGCTTGCCCATATAAATGCGCAAAGCGCTCTCCGGCGCGGCATCCGGCAGCGCCGGGTCGATCAGATCGTCATAAACGACCGCCTGGCACTGCTGTAGTGCGCGGAGGCCACGCACGGTGATCAAGTCTGCCTTGCCGCAGCCTGCACCGACCAGCGTGACACAGCCGGATCGCGTGCAGCGGGCATCTGTTTCCTCCAAATTCAACGGCGCGCCCTTTGCAATGCAGGCATCCAACAGCTCACGCAGAATACCGGCACGCTGCGCGGGCGAAATCAGCTGATTTTTTAGCCGGGCGCGCTGCTCCTCCAGATAGTCCAATATGGAATCCAATTGCGCCGGGAGCAGCGCTTGCAGCTGCTCTTTAAAGTAGCTTGCCGCCGTGGGACTGGCGCCGCCGGTGGAAATTCCGGCGGAAAAATTGCCTTGCTGTACCAGCGCCGGGAACAAAAAGCTGCAAGCGTCCGGGGCATCCACAACGTTGACGGGGATGTTCTGCGCTTGACACAGACGGGAGATTTCGCCGTTGACTTTCATGTCGTTGGTCGCTGCAATCACCAGTGCCGGGCGTGGCTGTAGATCTGTGGGAAGAAATTTGCGCGTATGCAGCATAAGATTTGGAATTTGCACGATTTCCGGCAACAATTCCGGCGCGACGACAACGATATTTGCGCCGTAAGGAAGTAATTTTTTGAGCTTGCGCAGCGCCACGTGCCCGCCGCCGACAATCAAAACCCGCTTGCCGGTCAAATCTACAAACAATGGAAAGTAGGGCATGGGGATTCCTCCTTTAAGGAACTGTAATATTGAACACCTTGCGGCGTTTCCATGCGATGCACGGCCACTTGGAACACACGCTCCAGCACGCCGCTCTCAAAAACGGCTTGCGGCGTGTCGCAGCATTGCAGCCTGCCATCGCACAGCACGGCCACGCGATCAGCGCTGCGCAGCGCCAACGACAAATCATGCAGCACCAGCACCACAGCTTTGCCGCTGTGCGCCAAGGAACGTGCCGTTTGTACGGTTTGCAGCTGACGGCGGATGTCCAGATAAGTGGTTGGCTCATCCATAAACACGGTTTCGGTGTCTTGTGTAAGCGTCATGGCAAGATAAACGCCTTGCTGCTGCCCACCGCTGAGTGTGGCAACGTTGGCATCCTCGTGCGCGCGGCTCCCGGTGGCATCCATGGCGGCGCGGGCGATTGCCCAGTCGCGCTTGGCGTACTGACGCGGATAGGACAGATAGGGAAACCTGCCATGCAGCACCATGCGCAGCGCCTGAATGGAGGGCGTGCTGCGGTGCTGACTGAGCAGCGCAGCCTTTTGCGCAATTTCCTTTCGCTTTAACTTTTCAACATTCACACCGTCATATAAAACTTCTCCCTGCATTGTCGGCAAAAGGCGCAATGCGGCTTTGAGCAGCGTAGATTTTCCGCTGCCGTTTGGCCCAATCAGAGCCAACACCTGACCGGGCTGAAAATCCAAAGTGATATCCTGGATGATCGGTGTTTTGTCATATCCGGCGGAAACCGACTGTAATGCGATCATACGCGTCCTCCCCTCTGACGGAACAGTAACCACAAAAAGAACGGCGCACCGATGAATGCCAGCACGATGCCGACCGGCAGCTCAAAGGGCGCAAAAGCCGTTCGCGCCATCAAATCGCAGACGGTAACAAAAAATGCGCCACCGAGTGCCGAACCGACCAGCAGCGGCAAGCTGTTTTCCCCGACCAGACGGCGCATTGCGTTGGGAATAATCAGCCCGACAAAGCCCAAAAGCCCGGAGAAGCTGACCGCCGCACCGGCCAGCGCCGCCGCCAGTGCCAAAAGCACAAACCGCACCGGCCGCACCGAAAGCCCCAGGCTTTGCGCCGTGTCACTGCCCAAGGCAAGTACATCCAACTGCCGGGATAAGGAAAATACCAAAAGCAGACTGACCAGAATCAACCCGGCCGCCGGCGCCAACCGCGCCATGCTCACGCCGGAAAATCCGCCGATTCTAAAGTCGGACACGCCGTTTAATGCATCCGGTACAAGGGTGACAACGGCATCGATCCCGGCGCTGAGCAGGTTGGAAACGGCGACACCTGCCAAAACCACGGTGGTGCGCGATGCTCTGGTGCGCTGGGACAAACCGACAACCAGCAGCGCCCCCAAAAGTGCGCCGCTAAAGGCGATCAGCGGCACATATCGCTGTGACAGCGGTGCAATGGCGCAAACCAGCGCCACGGCAAAACCGGCGCTGGAGTTGACGCCGATGATACCCGGCGATGCCAGCGGATTATGCAGCACGGTCTGAATGACGGTACCGGACACTGCCAACGCAGCTCCGGCCAGCAGCGATGCACACGTGCGGGGAAGCCGGCTGTAGCGCACAATTTTTGCGGCGGTGCTTGCCGTGTTCGGACGGCTGAGTGCGGAAAATATCTGCGCAGGGGAGAGGGACACTGCACCGGCAGCAAGGCTCCAAAGTGCTGCGCCAAGTGTCAGCAGACACAAAAGCAGCCAAAACAGCCACCTATGCTTCCGGGTAGAGAATGTCTGCAAGCTGCGCATAGGCTTCCCCCCATCTGGCGTTTGGTTTTAAATTAAAGAGCGTCGGATCCATCACATAATACTGCCCCTGCTGCACTGCGCGCAGGGTCGCCCAAGCGGGGGTGGACAAAAGCGTGCTTTGCAGGATCTCTTCGGCGTCTGCCGGATTGGCGCTTTGCAGAACCACAAAAATATAGTCCGGGTCTGCATCGATAATCGCCTCCAGACTGAGCTGCTCCATCAGCGTGTCGTTGCTGTCGGCAATGTTTTCACAGCCCATTTGCTGCAACATTTCGCCAAGCACGGAGCCGCTGCTGTTTTTCACCTTGCAGCTGCTGCCGGTTGCACGCAGATACAATACGCTGGGGGCGGAACCGTCGGCACGTGCCAAGGCGGCATCTACCTCGGTCTGCACATCAAGGCCGTAGGTCGTGTAGTTTTCCGTGCAGCCGGTAAGCTGTGTGCAGATTTTTAGCATACGCAGGTAGTCCGAAAACCCCTCCACCGAAAAATAGGCGGTGGTAATCCCGGCGTCCTTTAACAATTCCTGCCACTCTATATTGCTTTCTGCTCCGCAGCTGGCCAACACCAAGTCCGGCTCACAGGCAATCAGCGCCTCTAAACTCAAATTCTTGGAGGTGCCCAGATTGACGACATCCGCGCGCAAAGGCAGGTCAAAATACGTCCAGGTGGCATTGGTCGTGGCAACGATTTGTTCAGCGCCGCCGGCCAGACACCAGATATCGGCAAAGCTGCCAATCAAGCACGCCACACGGTTGGGCTTGTCCACAGTGATTTCATTTCCCAAGTCGTCGGTAAAGGTGACACCGGCAGCGACCGGCTCCGGCACAGTCTGCGTGCTGCACGCACAAAACAGCAGACAAATTACCAGACAACAGCAAATCACTCGTTTCATAGCATACTCCTTTTTGCAACAAAAAATCCGGCTCGCACGGACAGGGCATAGATATCCCTTTCCGTGCGGAAAGAGAAATCGTTTCAAAGCCCTTCATCGTCCAGTGCGATCCGGCAGATTTCATTTTCTGTGAATATGATAGCAAAATTGTACGCCTTTGTCAATGCCGAGCGGGCAAGACATTTTTGGAAAAGCGGGATCAATGCGGCGCAGAGCAGTCAACGGGTGACGCTCCGCGCTGGCTTATAAAACGCTTGCAATATGACGTTTTCGTAGAAGCGGTGCAAAATTGCAGCCACCTCGGCGCGGGTCGCTTTACCGCGCGGGTCGAGGGTACGGTTTTCCTTGCCATAGAGCAGGCCGGCACCGACTGCCCAGCGCATGGGTATATCGGCATAATTACTGATTTTGTTTGCATCGACAAACCCACTCAGATCTGCCCAGTCAGAAGTGCTGTAGTCTTTATCCATCGCATAACGGAATAAAAAAGTAGCCAGCTGTTCGCGGGTGACACTGTCGTTCGGGCCAAATTTGTCCTGTGTGTAGCCGTAGACAATGTCATGATACAAGGCCCATTCAACTGCACCGGAATAGTACTTGCCGGCGGGCACATCGCGGAACGGATTGTAGCAGGAAATGGGCGGCTCGTCCTCCAAACGGTACAGAACGGTGACGATCATGCCGCGAGTGGTTGGCGATTGCGGGCGGAAAGTCGTTTCGTCGGTGCCTACCATCAGTCCATTGCGGAAGACAAATCGCACGTCGTTTTCATACCAACTGTCCTCTTTCACGTCGGTGAACGGCAAGGGGCCCGGAATATCAGAAATCAGGGTGAAGGTGTCCGCACGCGCATTGCCGCAGTCGTAAAAGTAGGTCACAAAATCTGCATCTGCGTTAAAGTGCAGAATCGTTCCCTGAACGGTGCCGCCGCGCCAATCGCTTGCGCTGGCCATGTGGAAGCCGGGAATGGTGGACAGGTCAAAGGTTCGCTCTGCGCTCACGGCAACGACCCGCTGGTTCCCGGAGCAGTCCACCGACCACAGGTTCTCGTTGTTGCGCATATCCACGCAGGCCAGCTGATTCCTGCTACAATCGAAATTCCACAGCGCAGGACAGCCACTCACATACAACTCGGTCAATTGGTTGTCATGGCAATCAAGGCCTACCAGCTCCGGTTTGCTGCCCATATCCAGCGTGGTCAGACGGTTCGTGTGACAGTCCAGACCCGCAAGTGCGGGATTGCTGTCCAGGTTCAGTGCGGTCAACTGGTTTTCCCAGCAGTCAAGGGAGGACAGTTCGGGATTTGCGTGCGTATCGAGCACGGTCAACGCATTGCAGGAACACTGCAGCGCATTGAGCGCGGTATTTTTGCTGATATCCAGCGCGGTTAGCCGATTGCCAAAGCAATCCAGATAAACCAATTTGGAAGCGCTGTACAGATTCAACGAGGTCAATTGGTTTGCGGCACAGTCCAGAATTGTTAGCGCAGGGTTATTGCGCAGCTCCAACGAGGTCAGCTGATTGTTGCCACAGGACAGATTAACCAGCGCAGGGTTGTCGCTGATGTCCAGTGCAGTAAGCTGGTTACCATCACAGTGCAGATATGCTAAATTTGGGAAATTGGCAATACCCGTTAGGTCTGCAATATTTTCGTAGTCAACACTAATTGCTGTGATCGCGTTCAGCTCTGCCTGCGAAAGCAGATTGTCATGATCCGAATCGAAGTTATTTGCTATGTAGCTGCGAAAATTTGCATCCGGGAAGGTGACTTCATCGATCGCCACCGGCTGCTCGCCTGCTGCAAAGGCCACTGAGGGAAGCAAGGCTAGCAGCATCGCCAAGGTCAGCAGGATACTGCACATTTTTGTATATTTATTTTGCATCGATGATCACTCCATCTTTTGTTTCCGGCTTGATGCGAGGAAGCATACCGGTTAAATTTAGTATACACCATTGTATACAAAACGGCAAGCATGATTTTTGGGGTTCGTAAAGATAATTTTTTGATTGCAATTCTCGTGTGTCTATGTTATACTAAATATTTGTGAGATATTTTTTATGAAACGCGGCGCGACCGCCGGAACAAAGGAGATAATATACACATGGCACAACAGGAAAAAATCAGAAATATTGCCATCATTGCCCATGTTGACCACGGCAAGACGACCCTGGTCGATGAAATGCTGAAGCAGGGCGGAATTTATCGGGAAAATCAGGAGGGTGTGGATCG
>CAMDZY010000087.1 GCA_945910975.1 uncultured Clostridia bacterium
TCTCGCCAGACTTACCCCTCGGCCCGCGCAACTTACCCCTCAAAACTTTGCGGCAACGGAAAGTCAAATTGTATCAATTCCGCAGTTTTGATTTCGAACTTACCTGCACGGGCATCGCGCATCATCGCCAGCAGCTGCGGTCTTTTATCCATGCTGCTGCCGCTGATGCCGAGATCGGCATAGATGTGTACCAGTTCTACATTGGGGTCGCTGTCCAACTTATCGTGCCAGTATTGCTCTTGGAACTCATAGCTGTGAAGCTGCGCCGAGCTGGCTGTCGATACGCGCACATAAGCGACCGCGCGTTTTCTGCGTCTATCCATTCGCTTTTACCTCCTTCTTTTTAGTGGACTTGAACCTGCGTAAATTTTTTTGCCCCGCCTTTGAGGCAGGGGCAAAGGTACCAGAAAAGGGTCGGAAAGTCCAGCTAAAAATCGAAAGAACATAAAGAATTAGCAATTGGTTTTCCGCAGCTTTTCATCACATTTTTGCTGCATCTGATCCCGCTCTTGCGCCGTGATCAGACCTTTGAGCCACATACTTGTTATCACCGCGTCAGCAAAGGCGATTTTCACTTTCGTTTTCTTTTCCATGATATCCTCCTTCGACTGACAGAAAAATCTTCCGAAAATGTAACCAGCGGGACATCGCTATCCCGCTGGTTATTTTTCATTTCATGCTGCCGATGATATTATTTTTCGGGCAGCTTCAGCACCTGTCCGCTGTAAATGGTGGTGGTCTTAAGACCATTCAACTGCACGATCTCCGTGTATCGTGCGCCGCTACCAAGTTCCTTCTTGGCGATCCCCCAGAGCGTATCACCGCTCTTGACGGTATAGGTGCGCTGCGGCTTGGGATTCAGTTTCTGGCATACGACTGTAGCTGCCATTGGATGCTGTTCATCCGTCTCTTGACGCAAAAGCTCCATGAGTTTCAGCAGTTTTATCTTCTGGCTGTTTTCTTTCGCCATTAGTCCACCTCCACTGGATTCCTACAAATGGTGATAGTTATACCTAATAAGTATAGCATCAATCTATGAATTTTTCAATAGAATTGGCGCACAAAATCGTGCTTCTTTTAATTTCTTGCTGATTTTTGCGTTCAAATCTCCCAATGTCCACCTTTTGTTTGCCCTTTATCGCGGCAAACAACGAACTTTAGTATGCTACCCGAAACCAGTCCTGCGAACGCAAAAAGAGCGCCGGTGCAGTCCTGTTGACCGCTCCGACGCTCCGTTTAGTCGCATTTGACCTGTATTTCTGCCTATTATGGCGTTTTTATCCCCGAAAATGAAGAAAGAACGAACTTTGTCTTGGTAGACAAAAGTTCGTTCTTTCGTGGCGGAGAGGAAGGGATTCGAACCCTTGAGACGCTATTAACGCCTACACGATTTCCAATCGTGCGCCTTCGGCCAGCTCAGCCACCTCTCCACAGTGGCACTGCCAACGGTCGAATCAGATTGGCAGCTTTGTTATTATAGTTCTTCTGGCGGGATTTGTCAATAGATTTTTTGAAATTTGGCGGTATTTTTTTCGGGATCCGGCAGTTGCGGTGCATCATTTTTGCTTGCGGACAAATAATAAGCCTGAGGTGAGCTGCGTGGATGAAATATGGACGAAAGATTTATTAAAACCGCAATTTCCGGCCTTGCAGGGCGATGTGAACACCGATGTGCTGATTATTGGTGGGGGAATGGCCGGGATCTTGTGCGCGCTTCGCTTGCAGCAGGCGGGGGTGGAATGTCTGCTCGTCGAGGGAAAAAGCATTGGCATGGGCATTACCAAAGGCACCACGGCGGTATTATCGGCGCAAAGGGACAAGCGGTATGCCCAGTGGCTCTCGCCGCTTGGCAAGCAGAATACCAAACGCTATCTCAACGCCAATCTGCGGGCAGTGGAGGAATTTGCGGAGTTGTCGCGGCAATATCCGTGCGATTTCAGCCGGGCGGATGCGTATTTGTATTCGCTCCATGACAAAAAGGCCATGGAGCAGGAGGTCAAGGCGCTGCGCGCGTTTGGTTTTGACGCATCGTTCTGCGATACGCTGCCCATTGCGCTGCCCATCGCAGGCGCCGTGCGCTATCCCAACATGGGGCAGATGCATCCGCTGAAGCTGTTGTATCAGCTTGCACAGCGCCTGCCGGTTTTCGAGCACACCTTTGTGCAGCAGCTCGACGGAACCACCGCTGTGACGCAGCGGGGAAAAATCCACGCCAAACGCGTCATTGTGGCTACGCATTTCCCGTTCCTGAACCGACACGGAATGTACTTTTTGAAGCAATATCAGGCGCGTTCTTATGTAATTGCCTATGAAAATGCGCCCGAAATCGGCTGCACGTTGGATAGTGACACGGCGGATGGGTTTTACCTGCGAAATTACGGTAAGTACCTGATCGTCGGTGGCGGCGAGCATCGAACCGGAAAGAAAAGCCGGGGCTTTGCGCCGGTAGAGGCGTTCGCCAAGCAGTATTTTCCCAAGGCAACGCCGGTCGCACGCTGGGCCAATCAAGACTGCATGAGCCTGGACGGCCTGCCCTATGTGGGTGCGTACAGCCCCAATCTGCCGAATGTCTATGTTGCGACCGGCTTTGGTGGCTGGGGAATGACCGGCTCCATGGTCGCTGCGCGGGTGTTGACTGACCTGCTGTGCGGACGGAACAACCCGCTTGCGTCGATCCTCGATCCGGCCAGAACAATGGCGATCGGGCAGCTTCTGGCCAATTTGGGACAGACGCTGGTCAACTTTTTGACGCCCACTACCCCCCGCTGTCCACATTTGGGATGCGCGTTGAAGTGGAACCACCACGAGCACAGCTGGGATTGCCCCTGCCACGGCTCAAGATTCACCGCCGAGGGCAAGCTGCTGAACAATCCGGCCACAAAAGATGCAAAATAATGCTTTTCGACGCCCCTTTTTTGTGATATACTGATGACAAAGGGGGCGTGGGAATGAAAACAATGGCAATAGACTATGGCGATGCCCGCACAGGGATAGCCATTTCCGATTTGACCGGCACGATCGTCGGGACAACCACCGTGATCCACAGCTGGAACAGGGAAAAGACGGCAGAGGAAATCGTCCGGCTGGCAAAAGAAAACCGGGTTGACCGCTTTGTGATGGGTCTGCCAAAAAACATGGACGGCACCGAGGGCGCCAGAGCGGCACTCTACCGCGAGTTTGCCGATTTCCTGTCCAAACAGCTGGGTCAGCCGGTAATTTTGTGGGACGAGCGCCGCACGACGGTGGAAGCGCATCAAATCTTGTCCGCCGGCAATTATCACGGCAAAAAGCGCAAAAACACAGTCGACGCCGTGGCCGCCAGCTTGATTTTGGAGGGATTTCTGGCATCGGGTAAATGAAAAAATCTCCGCCAAGCAGTTGTTTGGCGGAGAATTTTGGGCTTTTTGGTCTGCGGGATAAGGCTTAAGCAAGTCTTACTCTGCAGGTGCGGCGGGCATTATGTTAGTAATGTTATAGTTGTCACTGTTGCACATAATGGTTGTGGTGATGCAGTTATCCAGCCCGTCTGTGGAGGTAAAGACATCCAAATTGTAGTGCTCGTCATCCCAACTTGTCGTGCCGTCTGTCAGGTGAACAACATTGTTTGCTGTGATGTTGACATACAATTTACCCTCGTATGGCCCGTTGCCATTCAACGTGGTTGCAACATCAAGGCAATATAGGAATGAGTACATATTGTAGGGAACGGAATCGCTTACCGTATCCCTTTTTTGCGTTTTAATTGTAGATGCGTAGATAGCCTTAAGCGTAGGGGATGCGGATGTGTAAGCCCAATCTGGCAAAAATGATAAATCCCCACTAGAAATACTGCTTGTGTCAACAACGTCGGGGCAATAGACATTACACAAATATGCTTCACCTATAGACTCAGAAATTAGTGCAGTAATTTTGTCCTCAACTTCACCTGTCAAAAAATCCATATCAATTTGGTCAGCGGAAGTGACATATTCCGACTGACCGGACACGGTAAATTCCGTGGTTTCAGCAGTTAATGAGTACTCCGTATCATCGGTGTAGTCATTGAGCGTTGCGGTAATGATTGCCGTATCGCCGTTGCTGTACTGTTCTTTGTCCAGCGTATATGTTACATAGTTTTGCGCTTCCTCGCTGCACTTTTGGGTGTTGATGGCAATCGTGCAGTATGGCGAAATGCCGCCGACTTCGTATGCAATTCCCTCAAACGGGTCAATTTTAACAGTAGTGTCCAAAAGCTCTTCCGGATATGCATCCTTATAGAAAACGCCGTAATCGTCAAATGCATAATACGCTCCGTAAGCATCGGTATTGACCGCCAGCTTCTGCTGATCACCGCTTGGAAGGTTCAACTCAATTGTGGCACCGTTCTGCGTGGATTTCCATTCGCCGGTAAGGTCGTAATCTCCGAAACTCCAAGTGCTATCGTCATAGAAAATCATAAATTCGTTGGTATCATTGTACCAACGACCGACAATCGCAGGATCTGCCTCCGGTTCGGTTTCCAACTGTGTGGTGTCGTTTTGACTTTTGCTGGATCTGCTTGGCTTTTTGCTCGATCGCGTGCTGCCCGATGTGCTACAGGCAACAAGAAGTGAAATAACAAGGCATAAAACCAGCACAACAGAATGCATTTTTTTCATAATCTTACCTCCTCAAACAGTAACACTGGCTACTGATGAACAAGCTCATCCATCCGTAGTTCGTGTTTTAAGTAATTTTTCTGTGTTTTTGTGCAGATAGTTTTTTATATTATATCTCCACGCAGCGCGTCCGTCAAGCGCATTTGATTTTAGAAAGAAAAAATGTTTTAAAAGTCGAAAACGCACAGATTAAAGATCAATATTTTTTGTAAAATGCTCTGCTGCACCTTGCGATGCACTTTTACACGGGGAAATTATGTTAAATAGAAAAGTTATTTAAGATCTACAAAAATGCTTGCAATCTCGAAAGAATCGTGTATAATGAAGTTAGAAAGGATGCCGTCAGCGAACGGTTTCTCCCTAGGTTAACAGATTACTCCGTTAAGTTTGGAAGGCTTAGGGCGGAGTAATCTGTTTATATATCCAGATTAGTGATTTTTTTGATTATTCGCAAGAATGACCAGAGAAATGATCGCACAAATCAATGTAACAGATGATAAGTCAAAAAGCAAGCGATTTTTCGCTTGCTTTTTGGCTTATCTGCGCAGGATCTTTCCTGCGGCTTGTCCTGTTGGGCGGCCGTCTTGCAGGGCGATTTGACCGTTGACAAGAATCAGGTCAAAGCCTGTGGCGCAATGCGCCGGGTCGGCGTAGGTGCCGGTTTCGTGCAGCTGTTCCGGGACGAAAATGTTGATGTCGGCATCCGCGCCAACTGCAATGCGCCCCTTTTGCTTCAGCCCCAACACATCGGCGGGAATCCGTGTCATTTTGGAAATCGCAGTTTCCAGCGGAAGAATGCGATCCCGCAGCACATATTTTTCAATCACCCGCACAAATGTGCCGTACAGCCGCGGGTGCGGCATTCCGGCGGTTGGGTACGTACTGTCGGAAATGATGTTGGAATACGGATCTCGCAAAATGGCCGCAATATCCGATTCCGAGGTGATAAAATCAATCATCGTAATGGCGCATTGCTCCGAAAGCAGCATATCATAGCAGCAATCGAACGGATCCATTCCCTTGCATTTGGCGGCCGCTGCAACGGTCATGCCCTCGTAGGGCTTGTTTTGCGGCTGGTTTAAGGTTGACATAATAATATTGTCCCAGCCCACCAATTGCGCAATGTTATCAAAATCGTTGCCGTTTTGGATGCGCTGCGTCAGAATGCTGCGCTGCTGCGGGTCGCGCAGGCGCTCCATGACGGCCTGCGTGCCGCCGGTGAGGAAGTCCGGTGGTAAAATGTGCATCAGTTGCGTGGAGCCGGCAGTATATGGGTACACGTCACAAGATATATCCAAGCCCTCTTCCCTGGCCTGACGCAGAATTTGCAGTGCGCTTTGGACTTTTGTACCCCAGTTGCGGCTGCCCATTGCCTTTAGGTGGCTGATGTGAACCGGTGTTTTGAGCGCCCGTGCCACGGCGCGCATTTCCTCCACCGAGGTGGCGACCGCATCGCCCTCCTCGCGCATATGCACCGTAACAGGAATCCCACTGCCGCGCAACGGCTCCAATGCGCGAATCAGTTCCTCCGTTGTGTAGAAGCACTCCGGCGCATAGCCAAGCCCCAACGACACACCCAACGCGCCGTCTGCCAAGGCCTGCTCCAAGCGGGCGTGGATGGCTTGATAGTGTTCGTCCTCCAAATGTGTGATATCGTACCCGGCGCAGGCCGCGCGAATGGTTCCGGAGCCTGCCAGCATTCCCACGGAAATCGGCAAATGCTGCTGCTCGGCGCCGCGCAGATATTCTTCCAGGGAATCCGTTGGGACATTGAAATCAATTCGCCCCGTAACGGGCTGCAAATAATGGCGAATTTCCATCTCATGCTCCCCGGCCATGGGCGCTACGGACAGACCGCAGTTGCCGTTGACGATCGTTGTCAAGCCCTGTGACAGTTCCAGCTCGCCAAAATTGGGGCGGAACACCGCCGCATCCGCGTGGCGATGGATGTCGATAAATCCCGGCGTCACACATTTTCCGGCAGCCTGAATGGTTCGCGTTGCCGCAGCGCTTGATAAATCACCGATCGCGGCAATTTTGCCTGCGCGGATTCCCACGTCTGCGCGGACGGAGGACTTGCCGCTGCCATCGATCACTGTGCCACCGCTGATCACCGTATCAAAATGCTGCTGTTGCTTTGCCCGCATGAGAATATCCTCTCTGCTCAGCTCGTCAAACAGCTGCAAGGAGTTCCACTGCAAATTGGTTGGCGTCAGCATGGCCTTGAGCGCCACCGGGGCGATGCCATCTCGGCGGAGGCCTTTTAAAAACGCGTCGAGCAGCGCCCGGTCGAAGTCGACAAACAGCAGCATTTCCCCCGGCAGTTCTGCACCCGTCCACTGTCGTTGTTCTCCCTCGATCATACC
>CAMDZY010000088.1 GCA_945910975.1 uncultured Clostridia bacterium
ATGCGGCGATGGTATCTGATATAATAGCATAAAAGATTGCGACAAAAATCAAAGGGGTGAGAATATGCTGGAGCTTTGCTTGGGCGTGGACTGGAAAGAGAACAGAAGATGGCTTCTGCGGCGGGTTTGTCGGCAAGCAAGCGCAAAACATGGGGGGAATATTTTGGTCGTGCCGGATCAGTTTTCCCACGAGATGGAACGGCAGCTTTGCACGGCCGGTGGCGATCACATTTGCCGTTATGCCGAAGTTTTGAGCTTTTCCCGACTGGCAGACCGGGTGTTTGCCACCTGCGGGGGCGTAGCGGATGTGGCAATGGACAATGGTGGACGACTGGTTGCGATGGCGGCGGCGATCGATCAGGTGCGCTCACGGTTGAAGCTGTATGGAAATTGCGGCGAAAAGCCGGAATTTTTGTTGCAGCTACTCAATACGGTGGACGAATGCAAGGCCTTTTGCATTACGCCGGAGGTTTTGCGCCGCGCAGCCCAGCAGGCGACCGGTTCCCTAGCGGTGAAGCTGGAAGAGCTGGCGCTGCTGGCGGAAAGCTACGATGCCGTGTGCGCCAACGGTGCGCAGGATGCCGGAAGTCGATTGATGAAGCTCTCGGAATGCCTGTTGACCTGCGACTATGCAGCGGGTAAGACCTTTTATTTTGAGGGCTTTTCGGATTTTAACGCGCTGGAATTGCAAATTTTGCTCCAACTGCTGGAAGCGGGGGCACCGGTTACGGTGGTTTTACTGTGCGATGACCTTGCCCGCGGGCAAGGTGTGTTTGATTGCAGCCGGGAAACGGCCAGGCAGTTGCTGCAAGCGGCATCCCGCGCCGAAATCCCGACGCAGTGCACCACGATCCATCCCGGCGCAGTGCCGGAGGGCATCGCGTATTTGCGTGAGCATCTGTTTGGCAGTTGCCGGGAGCCGTTTGCGCAGGAGAGCTGCGATGTGCAGTTGTTTGTCAGCGGCAGCGTTCACCGCGAAGTCGAGGAGGTTGCCGGACGGATTTTGCAGCAGGTACAGGCGGGAAAGCGCTACCGTCAGATTTCCGTGGCGTGCGGCGAGATGGAGCGGTATCAGCCGGTGGTGCGCAATGTGTTTGCACGCTATGGGATCCCTGCGTATTTTTCCGGTAACGATGATATTTTGCGCAAGCCGGTCGTGCAGACCGTTTTGTTTGCACTGGAGGCAGCAACCGGTGGAATGGAGCAGGACGCTGTGTTTGCATATCTGAAATCCGGTTTATCTCCGCTGGAACGTGACCGGTGCGACCGGCTGGAAAACTATGCAATTACATGGAATATTCGGGGCAACGCTTGGCACAAGCCATGGGCACAGCATCCAAACGGCAGCCGTCAGGCCATGGATGAATCGGCGCAGCAGCAGCTTGCACAGCTCAATGTGGATCGTCAAACCGCGATGGACCCGCTTTTGCATTTGAAACAAGGGCTGCGCGATGCCACCAACACGGCGCAGCAGGTGCTGTCCTTGTATGATTTTATGGAGGAGATCGCCTACTCCAAGCGGCTCAACGAAATTGCCAATACCATGGCGGAGCAGGGCGATTTGCAAAAGGCACAGGAATATGCACAGCTGTATCAGATTTTGGTCACAGCCATGGAGCAGTTTTATACGGTTCTCGGCCATACGGTTCGCTCGGCAGATGCGTTTTACCGCCTGCTGCGCACGCTTTTGAGCCAGTATGCGGTCGGCACCATTCCGGCCACACTTGACTGCGTTACGGTGGGTAGTTGTATGTCCATGCGGCAGAATTGGACGGATATTTTGTTCGTGCTGGGTGCTTGCGACGGCGCATTTCCGGCCAACAGCGAGGAACAGGGACTTTTGTCGGATATGGATCGCAAGCAGCTTCGGAAAATGGGAATTGCAGTTGCGCCGGGCGTGCAGGAAAAGTTAGACAGAGATTTGCTGGGTATTTATAATGTATTGACTTCTCCGGAGGAAGCTGTGTTTGTGTCGGCGATCAGTGCAAAGGAAGCGTATTTGTTCCTCCGGCTGCAAAAATTGTTCCCCAATGCAATGCAGTCGGCAGAGAAGGAAATGCCGCTCGGTGTTGCGTATTGCCCGGAAGCCGCGCTGGAATATCTGGCGCAGCTGCGCAATGACCCGACTGCGGCAGAGCTTACCGACTGCCTGCAACAGGCACTGCCGGAAGGTGCTGCGGCGATGCGCAAGATTTATGATCAGGCGGACTATACCCCTGGCAACCTGCGCCAAGAAACGGTGCGGCAGCTCTATGGCAAAAAAATCAGCTTGTCCGCCTCCAAAATTGACCGGCTTGCAAAGTGCGGCTGCGCATATTTCCTCCAATACGGTCTGCACGCGCAAGAGCGAAAGCCTGTAAAATTTGATGCGTCCGACTATGGCAACCTTGCACACTTTGTGTTTGAAAAGACGGGCAGAGCGGTCGTTGCAGAGGGCGGCTTTCATCAGGTCAGTCTGGAACGGACGCTGGAACTGGCAAGGGATGCCATTGACGCGTATACCAGGCAGGAGTTCCCGGATTTACAGGATAAGCCGGAGCGGTTTGGCTACCTCTACCGGCGCAACCAGCAGGAGATTCTGGAAACGGTGAAGGATTTGTTTGATGAATTGAAATGGTCACAGTTTGAGCCGGAAGGCTTTGAGGTGCATTTTTCGTCCACAGGGCAAATGCCCTCCATCCGGGTCGTGGGAAAGCTGGCAACCGGCGAAATCACGGGCTTCGTGGACAGAGTTGACCTGTATCGCAACGGCACGGCGTGTTATGCACGCGTGGTGGACTACAAGACCGGACAGCAGGATTTTGATTACACGGATATTCTCAACGGAATCGGTTTGCAGATGCTCATTTACCTGTTTGCCCTGAAAAACGGCGGACAGGCCGCCTTTGGCGTTAAGCTGCAGCCCGGCGGCGTGCTGTATATCCCGGCGCGTTGGCCGATGATCAGCGTGCAGCAAAAGAACGGTTTGATTGGGGACGAGCGCATCAAGCAGCGCAGACGGAAGGGGCTTTTGTTGAACGATGCGTTGGTGCTGCAAGCCATGGAAACGACTGATTCCCCCTGTTATTTGCCTTGCTCGTATGACAAAGAGGGAACGCCGAAGGGCGATTTAGCGAGCCGGGAGCAGTTAAAACAGGTTGAGAATTTTGTCTTTCGGACACTGGCGGACATGACGGACAGCATCGCTTGCGGCAATGTTACGCCATATCCATATGATCGCGGCGACAGGAACAACGCCTGCGCCTACTGCCCTTACCATTCGGTGTGCCATGTGGATGCCGGATGTGTGCAAAAAAAGGTGCGGGCAAAAATCTCAAAAGACACATTTTGGCAGGAAATGGAGGGAAAAAACCATGGCTGAGGTAACGCTGACGTCTGCGCAGCAGGCGGTGGTATCGCACAGGGGCAGTGCGCTGCTGGTTTCTGCGGCGGCAGGCTCCGGCAAGACAAAGGTGCTGGTTGATCGGCTTTTGTCGATGGTTTGCGACCCGATCGCGCCGAAAAATGTGGATGATTTTTTGATTATTACCTTCACCAAGGCAGCCGCGACGGAGCTGCGCGGCAAGATTGCCGCAGCGCTGACGGAACGTCTGTCACAGACGCCGGAGAATCGCCACCTGCAACGGCAGCTAAGCCGCCTGTATCTGGCGCAGATTTCCACCGTGCACGCCTTTTGCACCACGCTTTTGCGAAGCTATGCGCATCAGCTCGATATCCCAGCGGATTTCCGTGTGGCCGAGGAGATGGAGTGCGATGTTTTGCGCCAGCAATGTCTGGAACAGACGCTTGACGCTGCCTACGGGCAGATGGCACAGACACCGTCGGTGCAGTGTTTTTTGGATACGCTGGGTGCCGGACGCGATGACCGGGCAGCGGGGAATCTGGTGCTGCAAATGTACAAAAGCGCCCTGTGCCACCCCGACCCGCAGGCGTGGATGCAGGCGTGTGTGCACAGTGCCGTGCAGCCGGCGCAGGATCCGTTGCAGACGCCATGGGGCGCCGCGTTGGCTGCGGAAACCAAGCGCAAGCTCCTGCTCAATCAGGCAAAGCTGCGCCGCGCCGTAACTGCCGTACAGCATGAGCCAAAAATGCGGGAAAAATATGTGCCGGTTTTGCAAAGCGATCTTGCCGTTATTGAGCAGCTGCTGACACTGGAAACATGGGAACAGTGGAACAAAAACAGCAAGCCAACCTTCGCGCGCATGGCAGTGGTTCGCCAATGCAGCGACCCGCAGACGCAGCAATGGGTAAAGGCTGTTCGGAAAAAATGCGTGGATTCGGTGAAGTCGCTGTTGCAGTCCTTTGCACTGGATTGCGATGAGGTGGAGCAAGAACAGCAGGAAACCGGCAGCGCCATTACGGGAATGTTTACCGTGACGGCGGAGTTTATGAAACGCTATCAGGCCGCGAAGCGCAGCCGGCATATTTTGGATTTTTCCGACTTGGAGCAGGGCGCGATCCGCCTTTTGGTGCAAAAGGGAACGCGCCTGCCCACGGCAACGGCAAAGGAGATTTCCGCAAAATATGCCGAAATCATGGTCGATGAGTATCAGGATACCAACGAGGTGCAGGATCTTATTTTCTCCGCGATTTCCCGTGACGGCAAGAATTGCTTCATGGTTGGCGACGTCAAGCAGTCGATTTACCGTTTCCGTATGGCCGACCCGACGATTTTTTTGGAAAAATATCTGACCTATGGCGAGAGTGACCAGCCGCAGCCGGGACAACCGAGGAAAATTTTGCTCTCACATAATTTCCGCTCAGCGCCGGAGATCTTGGATGCGGCCAACTGCGTATTTCTCGCCAACATGAGTAGCAGTGTGGGTGATTTGCCCTACGGTGATGCCGAGCTGCTGCGTCCCGGTGTTCCGCGTCCACTACAGGACAAGCCGGCCGTGGAGCTGCACTGCATTTCCACATCGGACGAGGAGGACGCGCTGGATAAAACACAGGCCGAGGCGGCGTTTGTAGCGGAGCGCATCGTGCAGCTGCTGAACGAACCGTCCGACACGCCGTATTCGCCCGGTGATATCACAATTTTACTTCGTTCCATGAAATCCGATGCGCAGTACTATGTATCGGAATTGCAAAAACGCGGCCTTGCCGTTCATTGCGATGCCGATGAAAGCATTCTTGATACAGTAGAGTCGGAGGTTCTCACAGCCATCTTGCAGGTGCTGGACAATCCGCATCAGGATATTCCGCTGATTGCGGCGCTGTGCAGCCCCGTGTTTGAGATCTCTTATGATACGCTGGCTGCGGCGTGTGCCGGGAGAGAGGGGGACGTTTATGATGCACTGTGCTGCGCGGAGGATCCGCAAATTGTACAGGCATTGGAAACGTTGAAGCAGCTGCGCGCGTGTGCCAGTCTGCAACCTGTGTGCGAATTACTGCAAACCATCGACAGAACCCTAAAGCTGCGCAGAATTTTCAGCGCAATGCCGAACGCGGCACGCAGAGTGCAAAACCTCGATACCCTCTTTGCACAGGCGGCGGCATTTGACCAGCAAAAGACCCTGCACTACTTCCTGACTTACTTAGACGGCCTGAAAGAACAGGGGCTCAGTGCCGAAACCACTGCAAACCGCAATGCGGTGCAGATTATGAGCATTCACAAGTCAAAGGGTCTGGAATTTCCTGTTGTGTTTTTGGCGGGCTTGTCTAAGCAGTTCAATTTGCAGGATTTAAACGCGCCCGTACTGGTGCACCCCAAGCTGGGTGTTGCCTGCAATCAGGTCAATCTAACGGAAAGATTTTGTTATCCCACTGCCGCGAAGAGAGCAATTCGTCAGCAAATGCGCAAAGAAACCATTTCCGAGGAAATGCGGATTTTATATGTTGCCATGACGCGTCCTAAGCAGCGACTGGTGATGACCTACTGTGCCAACAAGTTGGAGAGCAGGATCAATGATCTTGCCACGGAGTTGTATGGCGGCGACCCAAGGGAAGCTGCACAGAGCGCCAAATGCATGGGCGATTGGGTGTTACTCACGGCGTTGCCACGGCTGGAAGGCGGCTGCCTGCGGCAGATGGCAGAATGTGAGGTCGAAACAACGCCGTCAGAGATTCCGTGGCATATCGCCTGTCACAAGGGCAGTGATACGACGCTGACGGTTCGGGCAAGTATGCAGGAAAAGTCGGAACGCGAAAACCATTTGCCGGATGCAGAAATTCTGCGCAAGCGGCTATCTTATGTCTATCCCTACCAGTCCGCCACAGTGCTGCCGACGAAAATTACCGCTACGCAACTGAAAGGCCGAAGTTTGGACGTTGAGAGCGCAGAGCAGGCGGTCAATGTGCAGCCAACGAGAAAATTCACCTTTGAAAAACCGCAATTTGCCACGCAACAGCACGGCTTGCGCGCCACAGAGCGCGGCACGGCCACACACTTTGCCATGCAATTTTTGCGCTATAAGGCCTGCTCCGATTTGGCTGGGGTACAGGCGGAATTGCAGCGATTGGAACAGGAACATTTTTTGACCCACCAGCAGGTCGAAGCAGTGGATGCCAACGCGCTTTGGCGCTTTTTCTCATCCCCTCTGGGGCAGCGGGTACGCAGCGCAAAGCACGTTGTTCGGGAATTTAAATTTTCCGTCCTGACGGATGCGGCTTTCCTTTCTCCGGATGCGGCAGGGGAGAAGCTCCTGCTGCAAGGCGTGACGGACTGCTGCATTTTGGATGAGGACGGAATTACCGTTCTGGACTTCAAAACCGACCGCGTTCGCCCCGGTGGCGAGGGCGCAGCGGCAGCGTACTATCGAGGACAGATGGAGGCGTACAGCAAAGCGCTATCGCGGATTTTTGACCGGCCGGTAAAACAAAGAATTTTGTACTTCTTCGCAACGGATACGCCGATCGCGGTGTAGAAATTTTTGTGCCGGTAATTTTTCCCGATGGGATGTTTAACCTCCAGGTATTGTGGCAATACTTCAGATTGGAGGTGCATTGAAGGCAACACGAAAAGAAACCAAGCAAATTTAAAC
>CAMDZY010000089.1 GCA_945910975.1 uncultured Clostridia bacterium
TTCAAAATCCATTATTTTTAAAGGAGAATAACGAAAATGAAAAAAACAATTGCTCTGCTTCTCGCCCTTGCGATGATGCTGTGTATGTTTGCCGGATGCAGCGACTCCAAGGTACCCGAAGACACACAGGCGAACACCCAGGACACAACCAACACGCAGGACACCACACCCGCCACGGAGGAAACACCTTCGGAAAGCGAAGAGAGTGTCGAGCTGGTGGTTTTTGCCGCTGCTTCCATGACGGAAACCCTGACCGAAATTGCCGAACTGTACAAGACGGTCGCGCCCAATGTGACGCTTGTATATAACTTCGACTCCTCCGGCACGTTGAAGACGCAGATTGAAGAAGGCGCGGCCTGCGATGTATTCATTTCCGCTGCACAAAAGCAGATGAACCAATTGGATGCCGCGAACGATACCAATGTGGGCTTGGACTTTGTGCTGCAAGGCACCCGCGTGAATCTGCTGGAAAACAAGGTTGTTCTGGTTGTGCCGGAAGGTAACCCCGCCGGCGTGGAGAGCTTTGAAGATGTTCCCACCGACAAGGTCAGCATGATCGCACTGGGCAACTCCGATGTGCCGGTCGGTCAGTATTCCGAAGAAATCTTCACCAACATGGGCGTCTGGGAGAGCTTGCAGAATAAAATCACCTTTGGCTCCAACGTCAAAGAGGTCACGACATGGGTCAGCGAAGGCGCTGTTGACTGCGGCGTCGTCTATGGCACCGATGCCTACTCCGCAGGTTTGGAGATCATCGCGACTGCTCCGGACGAACTGCTCAACAACCGCGTGATCTATCCCGCCGCTGTGCTGAACACCACCAAGCACGAAGCCGAAGCCAAGGCGTTCCTCGACTTCCTGCAAAGTGCCGAATGCAGCGCCGTGTTTGAGAAGGTCGGTTTCGCAATCGCAAAATAAGTAAGAATTTACCGAAGGGAGGGCATGGTGTGGACTGGTTTCCGCTGATCAATTCGTTGCGTATTGCCCTGATTGCAACGGTTTTTACATTTTTCCTCGGCATTTTTATTGCCTGGGAGGTGGCAAAGCTGCCACGGCTCTGCAAGGGTGTGCTGGACTGCATTTTGACCCTCCCGCTGGTGCTGCCGCCTACAGTGGTCGGTTTCTTCCTGCTCAAACTGATGGGAACCAATTCCGCGCTTGGCGCATGGATTTTGCAGCACTGGAACACGCGGCTGATCATGACGTGGTACGCGGGAATTCCGGCGGTGATCATCGTCACGTTTCCGCTGATGTACCGCACCGTGCGCGGCGCGTTTGAAGCGTTTGACCATGACCTGCTCTATGCGGGAAAAACGCTTGGGCATTCCAACACGTGGGTATTCTGGCGTGTGCTGATGCCGGGCTGCAAGCAGGGACTTTTGGCGGGCACCGTGCTTGCGTTTGCCCGAGGCTTGGGCGAATATGGCGCGACCTCCATGGTTTGCGGCTACACACCCGGCAGAACCGCCACGATTTCCACCACGGTGTATCAGCTGTGGCGCGAGGGCAACGATGCATTGGCGTATCAATGGGTTGGCGTGAATTTGGCGATTTCCTTTGTGGTTCTGGTTTCGATCAATCTGCTCGAACGCCGCCAAAAGCAGGACGCAAGGAGGGCTTGAGTATGCTGGAGGTCAAAATCAAAAAGCGACTTGGCGCGTTTCATTTGAATGTCGATTTCAAAGCCGAACAGGGCGTCACCGGTCTGCTGGGGGCGTCCGGCTGCGGCAAGAGCATGACGCTCAAGTGCATCGCCGGTATTGTGCGTCCGGATGAGGGACGCATTGTGCTGGATGGGCGTGTATTGTTCGACTCGGAACAGCATATCGATCTGCCGCCCCAGCAACGGCGTGTGGGATATTTCTTTCAGAATTACGCACTCTTTCCCAACATGACCGTGGAGGGCAATATTGCCGCCGGAGTTCGCGGCAGCCAGAAAAAAGCGCGGGTGCGCGAACTGATTCATGCGTTCTATCTGGAAGGCATGGAGAAAAAGCGCCCCAACCAGCTGTCCGGCGGGCAGCAGCAGCGGGTTGCACTGGCAAGAATTTTGGCCAGCGAGCCGCAGGTTTTGCTGCTTGACGAGCCGTTTTCCGCACTTGATGGCTATCTGCGCTGGCAGGTGGAATTGGAATTGAGCGATTTACTCAAAACCTTTTCCGGCACGGTACTGTTTGTCAGCCACAGCCGCGATGAGGTGTACCGCCAATGCGCAGATGTGTGCGTGCTGAACAATGGCCGTTCGGAATCGGTGCTGCCGGTGCAGCAGCTGTTCGACGCACCGACGACGCTGGCCGCCTGCCTTTTGTCCGGCTGTAAAAATATTTCCCGCGCAAAGAAAACCGCGCCCACAAAAATTTTTGCCGAGGACTGGAACGTCACGCTGGAAGCGGGCAGGGAAGTGCCGGACACGATCCGCCACATTGGCGTCCGCGCGCACTATATTGTTCCGACGTACGAATCCGGAGAAAACGTCATTCCCTGCGCAGTCGAGCGCGTGGTTGAGGAGGTATTTTCCACCGTTGTCATGCTCAAAACACCCGGCGGCGACAAGGGCTACAGCCGCTTGCGGATCGAACTGCCCAAGCAGCAGTGGCAAGATTTGCACGTGACAGGCAATTTGTCGGTCGCTATTGCGCCGAAGGATATTTTGCTGCTGACAGAATAAATCCCTTCATGATCGCTGTGCAGTTCGTTCAGGCTGCACGGCGATTTTGCCTGCTTACAATTTGCTTTGCCAGCCTTGCATCCGGCAAAAATATGTGGTACAATGGTCGTATCTTGGAAAATTAGGACGGTTGTTATGAATACACTGCTTCATATTTGCTGTGCGCCGTGCGCGAATATGTGCATCGACACACTGCGTGCGGACGGCTTTGCCGTCACCGGCTTTTGGTACAATCCCAATATCCACCCCTTCACCGAATACCGCAGCCGTCGCAATTGTCTGCGGGAGTATGCACAGACGATTGATTTGCAGATGATCGAGCGCAATGATTACGGACTGCGCCCCTTTGTGCGCGAGGTCGCAAGCGACATTGAACATCGGTGCGTCAAGTGTTATGACATGCGCCTGTACGCGGCGGCGCAGACGGCGGCGGAACACGGATTTGATTCGTTTACCTCATCCCTGTTTATTTCGCCGTATCAAAAGCACGATTTGATGCGCGAGGTCGCCGAACGCGCCGCAGACGAATATGGTGTGCAGTTCCTCTATCGCGATTTCCGTCCCTATTTTAAAGAGGGACAGGCGCGAGCGCGGGAACTGGGGTTCTATATGCAAAAATACTGCGGCTGCGTTTTTTCGGAGGAAGAGCGCTACCTCAAACCCAACAAAATCATTCGTTAAACGGGAGATATCTACAATGGAAGAATTTTTTTCATTTTTAAACCGCTCGGTTTCCCCGGCGCACGCAGTAGCAGTCTGTGAGGAATATCTTTCCCAACACGGGTTCGCCCGTCTGGAAATGGCGCAGCCGTGGGAACTGGAACGGGGGAAAAGGTATTATACGTCTTTTTTCGACACCTCGCTTATCGCCTTTACCATCGGCGAACACCGTTCCGGCGATCTCCGCATTGCGGCTGCGCATACCGATTGGCCGTGTCTGCGGGTCAAGCCCCGTCCGGAGCAGGTTTCCGGCGGCTGCTGCAAGCTGAATGTGGAACCGTATGGCGGCGCAATTTTTTCCACATGGTTCGACCGCCCGCTTTCTCTGGCCGGTCAGGTTTGCCTGAACTCGGACGACCCGATGCATCCGGAACTTCGCCTGTTTTCCTTTGACCGTCCGGTACTTACCATTCCCAATCTCGCCATCCACATGAACCGCGAGGTCAACAAGGGTGTCGCATTGAAGGCAAACATCGATATGCTGCCCCTTTGCCGCACGGTGGAGCAGGCTTGGGAAAAGGACAATTATCTGCTGAAACGACTGGCAGATGCGCTGAAATGCAATGTAACAGATATTCTAAGCTATGATTTGTGCGTATACAACGCCGAACCTGCCGCGCTGGTCGGGCTGGAGCAGGATATGATTTCCGCGCCTCGGCTGGATAACATTACCTCTGTTTATGCGTGTATGCACGGCCTGGCGCACGCCAGCCGGAGCGCAGGCGTCAATGTCGCCGTCATCTATGACAATGAGGAGGTCGGCAGCAACACCAAACAGGGCGCCGACTCTGCGATGCTGACGAATGTGCTGGAAAAAATTTCCCTTTGCCTTGGGCTGACGCGCAGCGAATATCTTGACGCGCTGATGAACGGAATGCTGCTGTCCTGCGATGTGGCGCACGCCGCACATCCGAACCACATGGAATTGTCCGATGCCGGTTGTCAGCCCTATATGAATCGCGGGCTTGTATTAAAGATGAATTTCAATCAATCCTATCCTACCGATGCCACCGGTACGGCTGTCGTGCTGGGACTTTGTCGGGCGAACGGCATTCCCTGTCAAAAATTCATGAACCGCTCCGACCTGCGCGGTGGCAGCACCATCGGTGCGATGGCATCCGCCCTCATGACGATGCGAACGGTCGATGTTGGCGTACCCATTTTGGCGATGCACTCTGCGAGGGAATTGATGGGCGCGGAGGATGAAGTTGCGCTGTGCCGTTTGACAGCGGCGTTTTACAGTGCATAATATTTTGAGGTCGGAATACCATGAAATTTGCATTTTATACCTTGGGCTGCAAGGTCAATCAATACGAAACACAGGCAATGGAGCAGCAGCTGGTTGCATTAGGGCATCAGCTGGGCAGCTTTGATGGGCCTTGTGACGGTTATATTATCAATACGTGTACCGTAACTGCGGTTGCCGATAAAAAGAACCGCAATGTCATTCGCCGGTGCCGAAAAATGGCGCCGGAGGCGGTGATTGGCGTGTGTGGCTGCTATGCCCAGATGGATCCGGAAGCAGTAAAGGCGTTGGGAGCGGATGTGGTGTTTGGCAGCGCTGACCGCGCCGCGTTTATTCAGGCTGTGCTGGCTGCCGTGGAAAAACGGCAGTATTTCCAATCCTTGGATAATGCACTTCAACGCCGCAGTTTTGAGCTTTTGCCCGCAGGCGGCTTGTCCACGCGCACGCGCGCCATGCTGAAGGTGCAGGATGGTTGCAATAATTTTTGCTCTTACTGCATCATCCCCTATGCCCGTGGGCCTGTCCGCTCACTGTCGCTGGAAACGGCGGTGGAGCAGGCGTTGCAGCTACAGCGGGAGGGCTATCACGAACTGGTCGTCACCGGCATTGAGATTGCCTCGTGGGGGTATGACCGGAAGGACGGCTCCAACCTGTGCCAGCTGCTGTGCGCCATTTGTCAGGCGGTACCGCAAATGCGGGTGCGCCTCGGCTCGTTGGAGCCGCGCGTGATCGATGAGGATTTTTGCCGTTCGTTGCAGAATTTTCCCAATCTGTGCCCGCAATTTCACCTGAGTATGCAAAGCGGCTGTGACAGTGTGCTGCAACGGATGCGCCGCAAGTATGACACCACGCGTTACGCGCAAAGTGTGCGTTTGCTGCGGCAGTACTTTCCCGGCTGTGCCATCACAACCGATATGATCGTGGGCTTTCCCGGCGAAACGGAGGAAGAATTTGCCCAGTCGCTGCAATTTATCCGCGATTGCGGCTTTGCCGATATGCATATTTTCCCCTATTCCCGCCGCCCCGGAACTCCGGCGGACAAAATGCCCAATCAGCTGAGCAATGCAACAAAGGCTGCACGCTCCGCCGCTGCCATTGAGGTGGCGGCAGAAATGTCGGCACAGTTCCGTCAAGCTATGGTTGGAACGATACAACAGGTGCTGTTTGAGCAGCCGGACGGCGACGATTTCACCGGCCACGCAATGAATTCCGTGCTGGTGTATGTGCGCGCATCGGAGTTGCACAATCAGATTCGCTCCGTTACCATCACCGATGTATACCGTGATGGTGTACGCGGCGTACTGACACCGCCAGAGGAAGATGGATAGAGCGCATATGCATTTTTTTGAAACTGCTGCTTGACGTTTGCAGAAAAGAATGGTATGATAATAGCAGTTTCAAATGCCGCTATGGTGGAATAGGCAGACACAAAGGACTTAAAATCCTTCGCCGTAAAAAGCGTACCGGTTCGACCCCGGTTAGCGGCACCAAATAAGGACGCCAATTTTGATACAATGAGTATCTTGATTGGCGTCCAGATTTTGTTGCAGAATTACGAAAACGAAAAAGGCTTGACAAATCAAAACTTGTGGAGGAAGCCGCATTGTGAAAGTGACAATAGAAGAACTGGAAGCATATTTACTTGACCATTACAGTAATGGCGGAATCGATCAAAGTTTATTTATGAAACTCGTAGAAGAAATTGGTGAGGTTGCTGAAGTCCTGAATAAAAAAGCGGGCAGAAAATCATCTACCAATGAAGATTTGCGGGCACAACTAGGCAATGAACTGGCTGATGTGATACATTACGCGGTTGCTATTGCCGCACTGAATGGTCTTGACATGAATGAAATCGTGATAGAAAAGGACAAAGCAGCTTCCGTAAAATACAATCATAGAATGAATTTGGAACAGTTTGTCATTGATATGAGAAATAAAGGATAACTAGCCTCCGATTTGCCAGGATCCTTTATTTCTAAACATATTGAAATGTAAGGGTATGCACCTTTTAGCAATTTCCCGGCGGTTTTGTCGAAATCGGTGGAACACGCTGGAACAGGAAAAACGAAAGGTGTAGCCGGAAGCAGGTCGTTCATTGTGCAGTATTGCCATGAATCCTCGCAGAGTTTGTCCCAAGGCGGCGAACTTTGCGGGGATTTTTTTACGGTGCAAGAAACCGTATGGTTGCATCGCGATAGGGACCTTGGCGCAGCTGTCCTCTTTTTTGGCTCTTTGTCAATAGTTGGGGTAATCGAAAAAACAGAAATGTACTAC
>CAMDZY010000090.1 GCA_945910975.1 uncultured Clostridia bacterium
GGCAAAGGCACCGGACTGCGCAGCATTTTGGATATTTGGACATACCGCAGACAGATCCCAATGGACGAAACGCGGCTTACGGCAGCGTGGAAGCGATTTGGTTTGGAAACCTTTGTTTCTACGGTGGAAGGGCTTGCAGAGGCATGGATGAGCGGCACGGCGACGACCGGAGTTCAGGCCACATTGGGCGAGTATATTGCCGGAAGCGGCGTGTACGGAAATGCGCAAAACCGTGTAAATAGTATGCTCACAGATGCAGGCGCGGCTGTTGGCGGCAATAAGCTGAAATATATATGCAAGCGCGTGTTTTGGCCATATCGCCGTATGCTGTACAACTATCCGGTATTGAAAAAAGCGCCGGTTCTGTTGCCGGTGTTTTGGGTGCATCGCCTGTGGTCGGCACTGCGCCACAAGCCAAAAAAAGTATCCAATGAATTTCGAATGATAAATGAATATAACGCAGAAGATACAAATGTCATGTTGCGGCTGCGGCGTGAGCTTGGGCTGCAAACAACCCGTAAAATATAAATGGAGGATGACACAATGAAAGTTTTATTGACCGGCGGCGCCGGGTTTATCGGTTCGCATACAGCGCTGGAGCTGCTTAACTCCGGATACCAGGTAGTCGTTGCGGACAACCTGAGCAATAGCAGCGAGGAAAGCATTCACAGAGTGGAAAAGCTGACCGGTAAGCAGGTGGCATTTTATCGGGTCGATGTAATGGACAAGCAGGCGCTGGCACAGGTGTTTGCGAAAGAAAAGCCGGAAGCTGTCGTCCATTTTGCCGGTCTCAAGGCGGTCGGCGAGTCTACGCAGATCCCGCTGTGGTATTATCGCAATAATTTGGACACAACGCTCACAATTCTGGAACTTATGCTGGAATATAACGTCAGAAATATTGTATTCTCTTCCTCCGCCACCGTTTACAGCCCGGCGGCGCAAAGCCCGATGGACGAGAGCAAGCCCAACTGGTGTACCAATCCTTACGGTTGGACCAAGTTTATGGGTGAGCGTATCATTACCGATTGCGTGCAGGCCAACCCGCAGCTGTCAGCGGTTTTGCTGCGCTACTTTAACCCGATCGGCGCACACGAATCCGGCATGATCGGCGAGGATCCGAGAGATATTCCCAACAATCTGATGCCGTATATTGCACAGGTCGCGGTCGGACGCCGGGATAAATTGCACGTTTTCGGCAATGACTACAATACACCTGACGGCACCGGTGTGCGTGACTATATCCACGTTGTTGACCTGGCCAAAGGACACGCACAGGCGATTGAATATGCGGCAAGCCATGACGGGACTGAGATTTTCAACTTGGGTACCGGCTGCGGTTATAGCGTGCTGGATGTGGTACACGCGTTTGAGCGCGCCAGCGGGGTCAAGATCCCCTATGTCATCGACCCGCGCCGTCCCGGCGATTTGGATTTGCTTTGCTCGGATCCGAAAAAGGCAAATGAAGTGCTGGGCTGGAAGGCAGAGCATACGTTGGACGATATGTGCCGTGATATGTGGAATTGGCAAAAGAACAATCCCAACGGCTACGGCCAGGAGCGATAACGTTTTTTCACTGCCGGATGGAAACACATATGCCAAAACTGTCCGGCGCACTTTGAAATAAGGTGGTTGCTTGAAGAAAAAGACATCTGAAACGTCCTGTTTTCACCGCATTTTGCACCAATGGAACAAAGAAAACCTTTTGCTGCTGCTGAAATACTTTCTGCTGGCAATCGGGGTCAATTTAATCGTGGAGCTGTGTAACCGCAGGGGGATTCCGGCACTGTTGACGTATTTGTCGCAGAAGCCGCTGCAATTTCTGTTCGGCAGTCTGATTGTTTATCTGACCTTTTTGTTTGGTATGCTTTTCCGCAAGCGGAACTATTTCATTTCCATTTTTGCGTTCCTTTGGGTCGCATTGGCGGTTGTTTCCTATATCATGCTTTCCGGCTTCGTGTCTACACCGCTCACCGCGCCGGATATTGCCGTTTTGCGAACGGCTAAGGATATTATCCAGGTTTACCTGGGCAATGTAGCGGTGGCACTGATTTTGATTGGCCTGGCCTTGCTGTTTGGCGGCGTATTGTTCTTGTCCATGCGCTTCCGCAGCCATAAAACGGCGTATTCGTTTACACTGGTCAATCTGGCATTGATCGGTGCAATCGTCTGGATTTCCAGCACGGCATTGATTGACGCCGGTTATTTGGATTCCCAGTTCACAAATATTCCGGCTGCCTATCAGGACAACGGCTTTGTCTATTGCTTCACCTGTAGCGCGCTCTACCAAGGCATTGACAAGCCTTCCGATTATAGTCCGGAGCTTGTGGATGACGTGATGAAGCAGGTGGACAGCGTGGAACCTGCCGCCGAAACCAGAACGCCGAACATTGTGTTTGTTCAGCTGGAGTCATTTTTTGACGTAAAATATATGCGTGGGCTGGAATTTTCCGAGGACCCGCTGCCGAACTTTACCCGACTGAAGGAGGAATACTCCTCCGGCCTGTTCGGCGTGCCGTCCATCGGCGCAGGAACCGTCAATACCGAATTCGAGGTGCTTTCGCAGATGAATTTGCAGGACTTCGGCGTCGGCGAGTACCCATATAAAACGGTTGCGCGCGATAATGTGTGCGACACCATCGCCTATTCCTTAAAGGAGCTGGGATATTCTGCCCATGCAATTCATAACAACAATGCCACTTTCTACCAGCGCAACTTGGTGTATTCCAACCTTGGCTTTGACACATTTACATCGTTGGAGTATATGAACAATGTATCATTGAACCCATTGGGGTGGGCAAAGGACAAATGCCTGACCCAGGAAATTTTGGATACGATGTCCACCACGAAGGAAAAGGACTTCGTGTTTACCGTATCCGTGCAGCCGCACGGGCAGTACCCGTCTGAGGTACTCGATGACACACAGAAGATTCACGTGACCTCCGGCATGGAGGAGGATGCACGCCTTGTGGGCTTTGAATACTACATCAATCAAATCCACGAAACCGACCAGTTTGTCGGCGAATTGGTCGAGAAGCTGTCGGACTTCGACGAGGATGTGATTCTGGTTTTCTACGGCGACCATCTTCCGAGCTTTAACATCGCCGACGAAGACCTGACGCAAGGAAATAACCAGACCACGGAATATGTGATTTGGGCAAATTTCGACCTTCCGGTCGAGGACAGGGACATTTCCGCTTTTCAAATTTCCTCTGTGGTGATGGATAAGCTGGGCATCACAAACAGTCTGCTGGCACGGTACCATATGCTGTACCGGGGCGCTACGGTGGAAAATGCGGAATATTTGCAGGGCTTGAAGCTGTTGGATTATGACATTCTCTATGGGGAGCATTATTGCTATGGCGGACAGTTCCCGTGGGAGCCGACGCAACTACAGCTTGGCGTTCAGAAAATTACGATTTCCAAGGCCGTCTACATGGAATCCACACAGGGATTGACCGTGTTGGGAGAAAACTTTACGCCATACAGTGCAGTGATGATTGACGGAACCTTGTATGAAACTGAGTTTATATCGCCCAAGCTCTTGCGTGTGAACGATGTTTCCGCACTGTCGGGGAAAGAAATATGTGTGGCACAGACCTCAAAATCCGACTGGTTCCGGGTGCTCAGCCAGACAGAACCGTGGATTTATCCGGAACCGACGAATCCTTGACCCGATGGGTCGGCGATACGGCGACGGAAAACACGCTTTATGCAATGCAGTGATTTGTATGCGTTGGGAATTGTGAAAACAGGAGAGAACATATGAGAATTATACATTTGATTTCCGGCGGCGATGTTGGTGGCGCTAAGACCCATGTGCTGACCTTGCTGCAGGGGCTGAACCAAACGGAAACCGTGCATCTGGTCTGCTTTATGGAGGGTGATTTTGCGGACGAAGCACGCCAGATGGGGATTCCCATTACCGTAATTGCGGATGAAAACCTATTCCAGGTGCGCAGCCGTCTGGCTGCAATGATTCGTCACGGAAAGTATCAGGTGATTCATTGCCACGGTGCCCGTGCCAATTTAATTGGCTGGATGCTGAAATCAAAGGTGAATTTGCCCGTGGTTACGACTGTACACAGCGATTATCGGCTTGACTACATGGGCAGACCGTTTGGCCAACTGACATATGGCCTGATCAACCGCATGGCGCTGCGTCGGCTGGATTATCGGATCGGCGTGTCCGATACCATGGCAAACCTGCTGATTTCACGGGGCTTTGACCCACAGCGGATGTTCTCCATTTATAATGGAATCGACTATTCGCCAAGGAAACCGGCTGTAGAGCGCGCTGCGTTTTTGCGGCAGGTGGGCGTTATATTTGACGAAGATACGGTGGTTTTTGGCATCGCTGCCAGAATCAATCCGGTAAAGGACATGACCACGCTGGTCAAGGCGTTTGCCGAAGCCAGAAAAAGCTGCCCCAATATTCGTCTGCTGATTGCCGGAGTCGGTGAGGAAGAGGAAAAGATCAAGCATCTGGCAAGCCAGCTGTGTCCGGACGGGGAAATCACGTTCCTTGGTTGGCTTTCGGACACCGACAGCTTTTACAATGCGCTGGATGTCAATACGCTGACCTCTCTGTCGGAAACCTTCCCCTACGCGCTGACGGAGGGAGCAAGATGGCACTGCGCAACGATTGCATCTGAGGTGGGCGGCGTGCCCTATTTGATCGACAACGGAATCAATGGGTATTTGTTCCAGCCGCAGGACGTGGCCGCGTTGGCTAGGCATATGGTGCAGCTCGCAAATGACCGGACGCTCTGCCAAAAAATGGGCGAAAGCCTGTACCAAAAGGCGAAAACCGAGTTTTCCATCGATGCAACGGTGCAGCGGCAAAAAGAAATTTACCAGACGATCATTCGCCGCACCAACCGACCCATTCGAAAAAAGGACGGCGTATTTATCTGCGGCGCATATGGGCGTGGAAATGTTGGTGATGAGGCGCTGTTGCAGATCATTCTGGAGCAGATGCGCCAGATCGACCCGGATATGCCGGTATGCGTGCTGACCCGTGACCCGGAGAGTGTGAAACAAGAGCTTCGCACGGATGCGGTACACACGTTCAACTTCTGGGGTATCTTCCGAAAGTTAGCAAAGAGTAAGCTGTATATCTCCGGCGGCGGGACCCTGATGCAGGATGTCACTAGCACACGATCCATTTTATATTATTTGCTGAATATTTATCTGGCAAAGCTGCGCGGCAACCGCGTGATGCTCTATGGCTGTGGCATCGGCCCTGTCAATCAACCGAAAAACCGCAAGCGGATGTCCAAGGTTCTGGATCGATGCGCGGATGTAATTACGGTGCGCGATGCCTATTCCTTGCAATTGCTGCAAACCTTAAATATCACAAAACCGAAAAACTATCTGACGGCTGACCCCGCATTGCTGTGTTCCGTTTGTGAAAATACCAGTGTCATGAGTTATCTCATGTCCGTTGGATTGCAGGATGACGGACAATATATCCTGTTTGCGCTGCGGCAATGGAATGGCTTTGCGGAGAAAATCCCGGCATTTGTCAGTGCAGCAGAGTATGCCTACCGCACGTATGGCTTGATTCCGTTGCTGTTTGCGATGGAGCCAAGACGGGATGCCAGCGCCATTGAAGCGGTTGCTGCAAAATTGAAGTGTCCCTATCTGCTCGACAGCTCCGTGAAAAATGCCAGCGAGACCGTTGCGGTGATCCGCCGGATGCGTGTTGTTGTGTCAATGCGCCTGCATGGATTGATTTTTGCGGCCGGACTTGGCGTGCCAACGGTTGGCGTTGGTTATGACCCAAAGGTAAGCGGCTTTTTGGACTATCTTGGCAGCGAGCAGTATATGTCCCTGCAGGAGGTCAACGCTGCGGCGCTCAATGATTTCATTGATGCAGCGATCAGTGGCGCCGGAGCAGAAAGCCTTGCAGCAGCGAAGCTGCGCAAGCAGGCGGAAAAGAACGCTCAAATTGCAAAAGAATTGCTGCAATCATAAACCGCGGCAGGAATGTAGCTGCGCCACATTCCTGCCGCATTTTTACTTATCAGTGAGGATCATCGCAACCGCAGCAGTCGGTATCTGTGGGGAAGAAAGCGTCGATGGGAAACGTGATCTTACTGAAAATATCGCACGGTTCCTCCGCACAGCCGGGATCATCACAGCATTCCTTGGTGGGGATGCAGTACCGGCAGCCGGGAATTTGCACCTGCGTGTCACGTTCAAGCCGAATGGTTGAGAATTGACCGATGGTTACAAACAACCGCTTGCATTCGCCGGTGAACACAAGTTCCTCCCCAAAACAATCTAGGATCGCACTGGGGACGTCCGGCGTGCAGCAGGCACAGCGGGGATGGTCGCAGTCCTCCAATACTCTTGCAGCCAAAATCATGGGGTCGACCACCTCTACGATCGCTTCGGGCGTGCTGCAGTGAAGGATGCTGTCGCAGCTGACCTTCTTCTGCTTGCTGCTAAAGCTCTTTGCACCGCCGGTTCCGCCACACAGCACAACCCGCTTGTTAAACACGGCAAGACCGCACAGCGCGCAGGTGCGCAGCCCCGATGTATTGATGTCGCCGGTGATGCGATAGAAATACGTGACATCTACCGTGAAGTGGCCGCAATTGTATGGAATCGGCTCCACATCAATCTGTGCATGAATCAGTTCACAGCACCGCGCCTTTGCGCCGGTGGCTTTGTCCAGAGCTGCCTGCGAATTGCGGGTCAGATATACCCGCAGATCCTCCACGCAGTCCTGATTTAAGCAGCTGTCAACAATTTTCTGCGTATGGACGCAAATGTTCTGGCGCGAATTCTCCCTACCCGGTGCGCATTCAGAAATTTTGTCTGGCATTTGATTACCTCCTGTTCCAACGTAAAGCAATTCTGCTTTCATAACAGTTTATGTAAAAGTTT
>CAMDZY010000091.1 GCA_945910975.1 uncultured Clostridia bacterium
CAAGCGGATTTTCCTAAAATCCGGTGATATCTTTTTCGGTGCTACGAGCCATAAACAATTACCGTTGTTGATTTTATTTCAACAACGGTAATTTTTTTATTGGTCAAACATGAACGATTCTGGCACGGGTACTCCCATGCGCAGGTTGTGCCTTTGGCTGCATTACGGTTGCACAAATTGGCTGTTATAAAGCTGCGCATAGAAGCCGTTTTGGTGTAGCAGGCTTTTGTGGGTGCCTTGCTCGATGATTTTGCCGCTGCGCATGACGAGGATCACGTCTGCTTCCTGGACGGTGGAAAGGCGGTGGGCGACAATAAAGCTGGTGCGACCCTGCATCATTCGGGCGAAAGCCTGTTGAATTTTGATTTCCGTGCGGGTGTCGATGGAGGAGGTCGCCTCGTCCAAAATCAGCATCGGCGGCAAGCACAGCATCACGCGCGCGATGCACAAAAGCTGCTTTTGTCCCTGCGAAAGGCCGCTTCCGTCCTCGGAAATGACGGTTTCATAGCCGTTCGGCAGGCGGCGGATAAAGCCGTCGGCATGGCTGGCCTTGGCGGCGGCAATAATTTCTGCCTGCGTGGCATCCGGTTTGCCAATGGCGATGTTCTCGCGGACGGTTGCATGGCGCAGCCATGTGTCCTGCAACACCATACCGTAATTTTGCCGCAAGCTGTGCCGGGTGAGCGCCTGGAGCGGGTAGCCGTCCACGCAAATCTCGCCCTTATCGACATCATAAAACCGCATCAGCAGATTGATCAGCGTTGTTTTTCCGCAGCCCGTGGGGCCGACTATGGCAATTCGCTGGCCGGGTTGAACGGAAAGGTTGAAATTTGAAATGAGCGACTGCGCAGGATCGTAGGAAAATGCAACGTCACGGAGTGTAACCTGTCCGTTGGCGTGGTGCAGGACGGCGGCATCAGGGGCATCCGGTGTCTGGCTGGGCTGTTCGAGCAAGTCAAACACACGCCCGGCGCAAGCAATGGCATTTTGCAGTTCGGTGATCACGCCGGAAATTTCATTGAACGGCTTGGTGTACTGGTTGGCATAGCTGAGCAGACTGGTCAGTGCGCCCACACTGAACGCACCGCCGGTGTCCAACACGGTCAAAGCGCCGGTCAGCGCCACCGCCGCATAAACCAAGGCGTTGACAAAGCGCGTGGTCGGGTTGGTCAGAGAGGAAAAAAACGTGGCACGCAGAGAGCATTTTTCCAAGCGATCGTTGACCTCGTCAAACGCTTCCATGCAATTTTCCTCCCTGGAAAATGCCTGCACGACCTTTTGATTGCCCAACATTTCATCCATCAGCGCCGTCTGCTCTCCGCGAACCTCGGATTGCTGGCGGAACATATGATAGGTTTTTTGCGCAATAAATTTTGCCACAAACAGGCTGATGGGCGTTAAAAGCACCACGACCAGTGCAATTTTCCATTCAATCCGCAGCATAAACGCCAACGTGCCCAAAATGGTGATCACGCCGGTGAAAAGCTGCGTTGCGCCCAGCAGAAGCCCGTCTGACAGCTGCTCCACATCGGCAATCATGCAGCTGACGATTTCGCCCTGCGGCCGTCCGTCAAGGTAGGACAGGGGTAGAGCGTTGATTTTTTCAAAGGCATCGGCGCGAAGATCGCGCACCACATACACACTGACACGGTTGTTGATCACGCCCATGACCCATTGGCACACGGCAGCCGCACCGGCGACCGCGGCAGCAGTCGCCAACAGCTTGCCCACGGCAGCAAATGCCACCTGCCCCGGTGCAACGATATAATCAATGGCGCGGCCGATCAGGATGGGAATATACAGTGTTCCCGCCACAGAACCGGCAGCGAGCAGCACAGACAACAGCATCCACAACCCATAAGGGCGCAGATAGCGCAGTAGCTTCCTCAAGGTTCCCGGTTTTTTCATGCGCCCTGCCCTCCTTTGTGGAATTGCGAATCATAAATTTCCCGATAAACGGTGCAGCTTTGCAGCAACTCCGCGTGCGTGCCGATTCCGGCGACCTTACCGTCGTCAAGCACAACAATTTTGTCGGCGTGCAGCAGGGATGCCGTCCGCTGCGACACAATAAAGACGGTGGGATGGTAGGAAAGCGTGCGCAGGGAGTTTCGTAACGCGGCGTCTGTCGCCAAATCCAGCGCCGACGCGCTGTCATCCAGAATCAAAATCTCCGGCTTTCGCACCAAAGCGCGCGCAATCGTCAGCCGTTGCCGCTGACCGCCGGAGAAGTTCTGCCCGCCTTGCTCCACAACGCCGTCCAGCCCGCCCGCTTTTCCGGCGACCACCTCGGATGCCTGCGCAATGGCGATGGCATCGAGCAGCTCGCAGTCACTTGCATCCGGGTTGCCCCAGCGCAGATTGTCACGAATCGTGCCATGGAACAGCACCGCCTTTTGCGGAACGATGCCGATTTTTTGACGCAGCGCCTGCTTGGGATAGTCGCGCACATTGACGCCGTCCACCAACACCGCGCCGTCTGTAACATCGTAAAACCGGCCAATCAGGTTGACAAGCGTCGTTTTGCCCGAACCTGTGCCGCCAATGATGCCAACGGTCTGCCCGCGCTTGACGCAGAGATCGAAGTCGGCGAGCGCCGGGTCAGCACCGGGGTGATAGGAAAATGTTACTTGGCGAAATTCCACACAATTGTCCGTTTCGACAGATTGCGGGGCTTGTTCCGGGAAGGACATACCCGGCGCAATGTCCAGAACGGCGGAAATGCGCTTGCCGCAGGCAATGGCCTTGGTCATCGTTAAAATCAGGTTCGCCATTTTGATCAGCTCCACCAGAATCTGCGACATATAGTTGTACAACGCAACGACCTGCCCCTGCGTCAGACGCCCGGCATCGACCTGAATTGCCCCGCGATGAATCAGCCAGACGATGGCGAGGTTGATGATCACAAAGGTCAAAGGATTCATCAGCGCGGAAATTTTGCCGACAAATTGCTGCATTTTGCTCAGCGCACGGTTGCTGTCCGCAAAGCCTTTTCGCTCCATTTCTTCCACGCCAAAGGCGCGAATGACACGCACACCGGTCAAATTTTCCCGGGTAAGCTCCATCACATGGTCTAAGCGCTGCTGCACCTTGCGATACAGCGGAATGCAGCAGAGCATGATTGCAAATACGACCGCAAACAGTATCGGAATGACCACCACAAACACCAGTGCTGCCGAAACGTCAATGGTAAACGCCATCACCATTGCGCCAAACACAATAAATGGCGAACGCAGCAGCAGCCGCAGCGCCAGATTTACACCGTTCTGTACCTGATTCATATCGCTGGTCATGCGGGTGAGCAGAGTGGATGTGCCAAGCCGGTCAAGATCGGCGTAGGACAGCGTTTGCAAATGCGCATATAGCGCGTGGCGCAGGCGGCCGACAAAGCCGGTTGCAGCCTTGGCGGCAAAGTATTGCGCCATCAGCGTGGCGGAAAGCCCCACGGCCGCCAGTGCCGCCATCAATAGGCACATCCGAATGATATAGCCCGTGCTGCCTGCGGCAATGCCCTTGTCAATCAGCGATGCCACCACCAGCGGCACAAGCAGCTCCAGCGTAGCCTCCAACAGCTTTGCCAGTGGGCTGACGATGCATTCCTTGCGATAGTCCTTCATATATTTGAACAATTTTTTCAAGTTATCACGCTCCGAGCATTAGTATACCCCACAAAAATCCTGATTGCAAGTTGAAATCTGCACGTTTCTCAATTCACAAAACCGGGCATCTTTCGCAACTAAATTTATAATCGTTTTATAGAAATTGAGTTCAAGACAGATTTTCAATTGATTTATCATTTTCATTCCCATATATCCATGATTTTTGAAAACATTAGTTGACAATGTATTCAGGGTGTGTTATATTATATATTGTAAAAGTGAATCAACCGTTGATTCCCGGGCAACCTGTAGATTTACATAAAAACAAGGAGGAAATTTGATGAGAAAAATGTACTTGCGAGTGCTTAGCGCACTGCTGACTTTGGTTATGCTTCTGGCGCTGCTGCCCACTGTGGCCTTTGCGGCAGAGGACGGTACCTCGGTCGCCATTGATGCAACCAACTTCCCGGACAACACTTTTCGCAACCATGTGTCGAAAGCCTTCGACAAAAACAAAGACGGTATGCTCTCGCAGGAAGAGCAAGATGCAGTAACTGATATTTTCCTTCTCAGCGCAGGCATTACAAGCCTGACAGGCATCAGCTATTTCAAGAACCTGACAGATTTGAGCTGCCCCGACAGCCGCCTGACCGAACTGGATGTCAGCCAAAATACTGCGCTACATTATCTGAATTGCTCCGACAACCAGCTGACAACGTTGGATCTAAGCAAAAATACTGCGCTGCGGGACTTGGATTGCTCCGGCAACCGATTGACCACACTGGATTTAAGTCAAAATACTGCACTGTCGGAATTGATCTGCAACGCGAACCGCCTGACCGAACTGGATGTCAGCCATAATCCCAAGCTGTCGGTGCTACGTTGCATCGGCAACCGCCTGACCGTGCTGGATGTGAGCCAAAATCCTGAGCTGTGGGAGCTATATTGCTCCAACAACTGCCTAACCGCGCTGGATGTGAGTCAAAATTCTGAACTGGGGGAGCTGTATTGTCCCGACAATGCGTTAGAAATCTTTCTGGCGGCAGATAATACCTTTGACCTTTCCACACTCCCTGATTTTGACATCACTAAGGCAAGCCATTGGGAAGGCGGCACGGTGCGCGGGGACATACTGACCTTCAACAAGGGTGCAACCGCCGTGACCTACAGATATGACTGTGGTCGCTCAATGAAGCGTACCTTCACGCTCTCTGCACGCATCAACGGCTATGTGGATGTGAATCACAACGCATGGTATTATGATGCGGTCAGCTTTGCGATGGCAAGCGGTCTTTTCTATGGCGTGGACGATACCCACTTTAGCCCGAACGGCAAGATGACACGTGCAATGTTTGTGACGGTTCTGTGGCGGCTGGACGGCTGTGAAAAAAGCAGCGCAGGCAATCCGTTTGTGGATGTAGATATGGGTCGCTATTATGCAGACGCTGTCATGTGGGCAGCAGAGCATCAAATTGTCGCCGGCATAGACGCCACCCATTTCAATCCGAACTGTAACATGACCCGTGAACAGGTTGCGGCCGTTCTCTACCGCTATCTGCGTGCCTATGGCTATGACCTCAGCGCCAGTGCCGACCTCTCCACCTTCCCGGATGCCAACCAAATCTCCAACTACGCAAAAGAAAACCTGGCCTGGGCCGTCGGCGCCGGTTTGATTTCCGGCAGCAAGGATACCGCAACCGGCATTGTCTATCTCAATCCTAAGGGCAACGCTACCCGTGCACAGGTCGCGCAGATTCTGCTAATGCTTGTGCTAAGTATTTCCGAATAATCTCCACAAAGGAGCCATTGCGACGCCGTCGCGTGGCTCCTTTATCCGGTTTCACAGCATTGGCAGACGGGTCGGTATAACTTCCCGCAAAACGGAAAAATTTATTGACAAAGCTACGGGGGTATGGTAAAATTAGAATTGGAATTTGGAAGAATTTCATGTTTAGAGTTTTTCCAACGCAATTATTCTGGACCACTCCCAACTGGTGTCCGCCTTTGGGGAGTTAAGGCCATACGGACAGCCGGGTCCGCTGCCGATTGGCAACTTGCGTTGCCTTATTGATTGCTCTTGGGCGCAGCCCGAGAAACAGCGAATTTTATAAGTTGGTTTCTTACAAACCGAATAGCGCCTGTGCGCTGACTTGTGAAACGGTCAATAAGAGTAGTAAAAGTGTGATTGCTATATAGACTCTGACATTCTCCGCAATTTTCCAAAGTGTGGTTGAATCGCCTTATTTTTTCGGCGATTGCCCGTGTATTATTGCATGATTTTGGACGATTTTTTACGCAAGGCTGACGCACATCGCAAGCCTTGCGCTTTTTATTTTCCTTGGGAACCTCTGATTCGATCGCGGCTGTCGCCTTGGTATGCATCTTTTCCGTCAAATTGCACACTAGATGAAATCAGAGCTTCCATTGGCTGTGGGGTGGAAATATGAAAGAGAAATATCAACTGGATCAGAGCCGCGCGCCGATTTATGAGGCGCTGGAGCGCTTCCGCAAGATGCGTGTGGTGCCGTTTGATGTGCCGGGTCACAAGCGCGGCCGCGGTAATCCGGAACTGACCGCCTTTTTGGGGCAGCAGTGTGTCGGTGTGGATGTGAACAGCATGAAGCCGCTGGACAATCTGTGCCACCCGGTTTCCGTCATTCGCGAAGCCGAGGAGCTGGCGGCGGATGCCTTTGGTGCAGCGCACGCCTTTTTGATGGTGGGCGGCACCACCAGCGCCGTGCAGAGCATGGTGCTGACCGCCTGCAAGCGGGGCGATGAAATTATTATGCCGCGCAACGTGCACAGAAGCGTGATTAACGCCTTGGTGCTGTGCGGCGCGATCCCTGTGTATGTCAATCCGGAGGTCGACCAACGCCTTGGCATTTCTCAAGGCATGAAGCGCGAACAGGTTGCCCGCGCCATTGCCGAGCATCCCAACGCCGTAGCAGTATTGGTCAACAATCCTACCTATTACGGTATCTGCTCCGACCTCAAGGCCATTGTGGATATGGCGCATCAGGCAGGGATGCTGTGCCTTGCCGATGAGGCACACGGAACGCATTTCTATTTTGGAGAAAATCAGCCGATCGCCGCAATGAAGGCCGGCGCGGATATGGCGGCCGTTTCCATGCACAAAAGCGGCGGCAGTCTGACCCAATCCAGCTTTCTGCTGGCAGGGCCGAACGTCCACGAGGGCTATGTGCGCCAGATCATCAACCTGACGCAGACCACCTCCGGCAGCTATCTGCTCATGT
>CAMDZY010000092.1 GCA_945910975.1 uncultured Clostridia bacterium
CTTGACCATCACCAACGCGGCCGATGCCGAAATCGGCTTGAACTCAAACACGGTCGAGCGGCTGAGAATGGCGTTGAACACATAAAAATAGGGATTCTCCGTGGTGGAGGCGATCAGGGTGATCTTGCCGTTCTCGATATGCTCCAAAAGCGTCTGCTGCTGTTTTTTGTTGAAGGACTGAATCTCATCGAGATACAGCAGCACCCCATTCGGTGCCAGCATCGTATCGAGCTGGGACACGATCTCGCGGATGTCCGCCGTGGAAGCGGTGGTTGCGTTGAGCTTGCACAGCTTGCGCTGCGTTGCGTTCGCAATAATATTGGCAACAGTCGTCTTGCCGGTGCCGGACGGGCCGTAAAAAATCATATTCGGCACATTGCCCGCCTGGATCATCCGGCGCAGCAGTTTCCCCTCGCCCAAAATATGTTCCTGCCCCACCACATCGTCCAGCGTCTTCGGCCGCAGTTCCTCGGCCAGCGGTTGGTACATTTCCATTGCCTCCAGTCTACTTTTCTCTTATTATAATGCGTACTGAATTTCGAATCAAATGGCTGTAATCAGCTATTTGATTCGAAATTGCGGGCCTGTAGCCCGCGAATAAACCGCAGCACGGTTTATTCAACAGGTATTATTATAACGGATTGCACGGGAAAACGCAACACGCAGAAAATTCGATAATTTTCAAAAAAATGCTTGACTTTATTGGAAATCGTGTTATAATAAACAAGCTGATTGAAAATGCTGCTGTAGCTCAGTCGGTAGAGCGCATCCTTGGTAAGGATGAGGTCACCAGTTCGAATCTGGTCAGCAGCTCCAAGGCCACGCGTTTATCACGCGTGGCTTTTTTGTTAAGTGGAGGTGACCCGGATGGTTTCCATTATTCTGCCTGCCTATAACGAAGAGGCCATGATCTCCGTGGCCACCGAAACCATTGGGCAGATTTTATCGCGCGAGGCGATTGCATATCAACTGATATTCGTGGACGATGGCTCCAAAGACGCCACCTGGCAGGAAATCTGTGCCCAAGCCGAACAGGATCCCCATGTGGCCGGTATCCACTTTAGCCGCAATTTTGGAAAAGAACCTGCCATGTTTGCAGGTCTGGAGCGCGCCGCGGGCGACTGCTGCGTGGTGATGGACTGCGACTTGCAGCATCCGCCGGAAAAAATTGTGGAAATGTACCGACTTTGGGAACAGGGCTACGAGGTCGTTGAGGGCGTAAAGGAGGATCGCGGCAAGGAGGGCGCCATGTACCGCTTCGCCGCCGGCACGTTTTACAAGCTCATCACCAAGGCTACCCATATGGATATGCGCAATTCTTCCGACTTTAAGCTGCTCGACCGGAAGGTCGTTGATGCGCTCAACGCCATGCCGGAGCGCAATGTGTTTTTCCGTGCGCTCTCGTTTTGGGTCGGTTTTAAAAAAACCAGCGTGCAATACTGCGTGCAGGAACGAACCGCCGGGCAGTCCAAATGGTCGACCCGGTCGCTGATCGGCTATGCGCTGCGCAATATTACATCGTTCTCCTCTGCGCCGATGCAGATGGTGTCGTGGATGGGCATTGGGTTTTTGATTGCATCGCTGATTTTGGGCGTGCAGACCCTGATTCGCAAATTCTCCGGCCATGCGCTGGAGGGCTTCACCACCGTAATTTTGATTCAGCTGATTTCCTGCGGATTGATCATGCTCAGTTTGGGCATCATTGGGATGTACCTGTCTCGGATTTATGAAGAAATCAAGGGTCGCCCCCGCTACATCGTTTCACAAACCCGCGGTCAGCTGCGCGACCCGGAGAATCCGCCCACGCCCAAGGTTTCCTGAGCGTGGGCTTTTTCGTCAATTGGAGGTTTTTTATGTCACAATTACAGCTTGCCGATGCGGCAAAATTTGATGAAATTTATCGGCTGCTTCAATCCAGTTTCCCGGACGATGAATACCGCCCCTATGACGCGCAAAAGGAAGTGTTTTCCGACCCGCGCTATCATGTTTATATTCTTCCGGGCGAAAATGACACGATACGTGCCATGATTACAATCTGGCGGTTTGACGATTTTGCATTTATTGAACATTTTGCCGTTTCCCCTAAATGCCGCAATCAAGGGCTTGGCGCGCAGATTTTGCAGGAGGTATTGCAGGTTCTGTCCTGTCCGGTCTGTTTGGAGGTCGAGCTGCCGCAAACGGAGCTGGCCAGACGCCGCATTGCGTTTTATACGCGCAACGGCTTTTTCTTAAACGACTATCCCTACACACAGCCGCCCTACAGCAGGGAAAAGCACCCCATCGATCTGCTGGTGATGACCTCCGGCGGCAAAATTCCCCCGGAACGCTTTGAAACCATCCGACAGACGCTTTGGGATGCAGTATATCACGCTTGTTAAGCGTCATTCTGTCAAAAAACTTCGTTTTTCGACAGAATAAAATGTTGAAGTCCGCGTCAAGCGAACTTCAACATTTTTGTATTTACATTAGACCATGCTTTCTTCCCAGCATTCCGGAGCTTCAAAGCCCATCATTTTCACAATCGTGGGCGCAACGTTGGCAAGGCCGTAGTTGCCGTCCTTGATTTCAAAATGCTGGTCGGGGTCATAGATGATAAAGGGCACCGGGTTCAAAGAGTGCGCGGTGCGCACGCTGGTCTTGCCCTTTTTGGTTTCGGTCATCTGGTCGGCATTGCCGTGGTCGGCGGTCACAAGCAGCGTGTAGCCGTACTTGTCAGCCGCTTCCACCAGACGCTTCAGACCTGCATCAACACATTCCATGGCCGTGATCACCGCGTCCATCACGCCGGTATGGCCGACCATATCGCCGTTGGGATAGTTGCAGCGCAAAAAGCCGAAGCGGCCGGAGGCCATAGCCTCGACCATGTGGTCGGTGATTTCCACTGACTTCATCGCGGGTGCCTGTTCAAACGGGATCACATCCGAAGGAATCTCCTCGTAGACCTCCAAATCATCGTTGACCTTGCCGGAACGGTTGCCGTTCCAGAAATATGTCACGTGACCATATTTTTGTGTTTCGGACAGGGCATATTCCTGCACGCTGTGTGCGCACAGCACCTCGGTCAGGGTGTTTTTAATGACCGGCGGTTCCACCAGATAATTTTCGGGGATCTTCAAATCGCCGTCGTACTGGAGCATACCGGCAAATTTCACACCGGTATAATCGCCACGGTCGAATTTATCAAATTCTTTGCGGTCAAACGCCAGGGAGATCTCCTGCGCGCGGTCGCCGCGGAAATTGAACAAAATCACGCTGTCGCCGTTGGCAATTTTGGCCACCGGTTCGCCGTTGCGCTCCACCACAAAGGCGGGCAGGTCCTGATCGATGCAGCCAAGCTCTGCGCGGTAGGCCTCAATGGCTTCCTTTGCGCTGGCGAAAGCTCTGGCTTTGCCGTGGACATGGGTGTTCCAGCCGGCCTCGACCATTGCCCAGTTGGCTTCGTAGCGATCCATGGTGATCTGCATTCTGCCGCCGCCGGATGCGATTTTATAATCTGCGCCGTCCTTTGACAGCTCTGCCAGCACAGTTTCCAGCTGGTCAACATATTCCAGTGCAGAGGTGGCCGGGACATCGCGGCCGTCGAGCAAAATGTGGCAATATACTCTGCGCAAGCCCTCCGCGTGTGCCTGACGCAGCAGCGCGATCAGGTGGGAAATGTTGGAATGCACATTGCCGTCGGACAGCAGGCCGAGGAAATGCAGCGCCTTACCGTCCTGCTTGGCATTGGCGGACAGCTCCTGCCATGCCTTGGACTGGTAAATCACGCCGGATTCGATGGACTCTCCGACCAGCTTTGCGCCCTGGGAATACACCTGGCCGCAGCCAAGGGCATTGTGTCCAACCTCAGAATTGCCCATGTCGTCGTCCGTGGGCAGACCTACCGCCGTGCCGTGTGCCTTCAGCCAAGTATGCGGGCACTGCGCGAGCAAGCGATCGAGCGTAGGTGTTTTTGCGAGCTTCACTGCATCGCCGCTGCCACCGTCGCCGCGACCGACACCGTCCATAATCACAAGTGCAATCGGTTTCTTCATCAACGTAACCTCCGATTTAATTTTTCGATTTATTGTACCATATTTTTATAAATTGCACAACAGATTTTTGAATTTTTGGTAACGCCGCCAAGAAAGTCCGGCCTGCTTCGAAAAAAACTGGGAAAAATTTGGAAAATTTTAGACAAACCGGCGTAAATGCAGGGGTTCGATTGTATATCTATGTGCAAAATGCCATGCAAAATCAGTTAAACTGGTTCTCGCGCTTGTCAAACAAGGCACGAATCCGCTGCAAAAGGGGCTGCATTTGTTCCGAATCCAGACGGGCATGGGGAATAAATTCTTGTGCGGCCTGCTGGGCGCGGCGCAGGATATCCAAATCCATCTCCAGATTTGCAACTTTAAATGCAGGCAATCCGCTTTGGCGGCTGCCGAAAAAGTCGCCGGGGCCGCGCAGCTTTAAATCCGCTTCTGCAATTTGAAAGCCGTCGTTCGTTTGGCACAGTGCCCTCATCCGGGTCTGTGAGTCGGGGTCGCGCTTGTTGGAAATCAGCACACAATAGGACTTGTCTTTCCCCCGCCCCACGCGTCCGCGCAGCTGGTGCAGCTGCGACAAGCCAAAGCGGTCGGCGTTTTCGATGACCATTAACGTGGCGTTCGGCACGTCCACCCCTACCTCGATCACCGTTGTTGCCACAAGAATATCGTACTGCCCGGCTTGAAAACCTGCCATAATGCGTTCTTTTTCCGCGCCCTTCATTTTTCCGTGGAGCAGCGCTACGCGCAAATCGGGAAACACCCGCTGTTGGAGTGCCTGCGCCCACTGCTCGGCGGATTTCAGCGTTTCGATCTCACTTTCATCCACGGCCGGGCAGACGATATACACCTGATTGCCGTTTGCAACGTGCTTGCGAATAAATGCATTGATGCGGGTACGCATGGACTCGTTGACCAAAAAGGTGTCGACCTTTTGCCGTCCCGGCGGCAATTCATTGATGACCGACAAATCCAAATCTCCATAGAGAATCAGCGACAGTGTTCTGGGAATCGGCGTTGCCGACAGCACCAACAGGTGCGGTGCATCGCCCTTGGACGCCAGCGCCGCCCGCTGCTCCACGCCAAAGCGGTGCTGCTCATCCGCGATCACAAGACCGAGCCTACGAAATTGCGTTGTTTCGGAAATCAGCGAATGCGTGCCAATCAGAAGATCCAGCTCCCCCTCGGCCGTGGCTGCGCGGATTTTTTTCTGCTCCGACGGCTTCATTGAGCCGGTCAGCAGGCCGCAGCGAATGCCCAGCGGCGCAAACAGCTTGCTCAGCCCTGCAAAATGTTGCTCGGCCAAAATTTCCGTCGGCGCCATCAGCGCAACCTGCACATGATTTTTTACTGCGCAATAGGCAGCCGCTGCCGCCACCATCGTCTTGCCGCTGCCCACATCGCCCTGCAAGAGCCGATTCATGGGAATGCCCTTTTGAAAGTCGCGTATGATATCATCGATCGCCCGCTGCTGTGCATTCGTCAGTTGGAACGGCAGCGCCGCGTAGAATTCCGTCAAATCCGTATTTTGGTAGGCCGTCCGTTGCTCTGCCGCCCGTCTGGCGCGCGTCAGCAGCAGACCTGCGGTAAAAATAAAAAACTCCTCAAAAATCAGACGCTCCCGTGCCGCTTTCAGCTCCTGCATCGATGCCGGGTTGTGAATGGCGCGGTAGGCTTGCCGCACGTCCATCCAGTGATACGCCGCGCGAACCTCCGGCGGCAGCACCTCCGGCATGGTTTCCGGGCACGCATCGAGCGCCTGCGCGACCAGCTTGACCAGCAGATTGTTGCTCACGCCGGCTGTCAGTGAATAAACAGGCACAATACGCCGCGTCATCACGCTCGCCGATGCCGCCGACTCCACCACGGGATTGGTCACCTGATAGCCGGTGTAATCCCCGGACAGACTGCCATAAAAATAATAGCTTTCCCCATAGCGAAGCGACCCGGCCAGATGCGGCTGATTGAAAAACACCAGCTTGACCTGCGCCGTGTAATCCGCCGCCATACATTTTGTAACATTCAAACCCTTGCGGATGTAGCTGGTCACCGGCGTGGACATCACCGTTGCACGGAAGCAGGCTGCTCCCGCTTCGCTCAGCTCCGACACCGTCACAAGGCGCGTTCTGTCATCATAGCTGCGAGGGAAATAGGAGATCAAATCATATACCGTTTCAATTCCCAGCTTTTTCAGCTGCTCCGCCCGCATGGTTCCCACACCGCGCAAAACCGTTACCGGGTCAAACAGATTCGCCATGTGTATTCCCCCTTTGCTACTATTATACAGGAATTCTGCGAAACAGACAAGAAAAAAATGGCAAGCGCTGTCGGAAGGTGCAGCGCTTGACATTTGCGGACTTTTCTTCTAAAATATGGGAAAATGGAGGATTTCAGTATGTTGCACACAATTTTATTTGATTTGGACGGAACCTTGCTTCCCATGGATCAGGAAAAATTTGTAAAAAGCTATCTGCATCACCTGACGGCCTATCTTGCGCCGCTTGGCTACGATGCAAAAACGGTTGCCAAAGCGATCTGGGCGGGCATGGACGCCATGATTGGCAACGACGGCGCATGCTCCAATGAGCAGGTGTTCTGGGAGTGCTTTTCCAAATTTTTTGCCCGGGATGTTCTTGCCGACCAGCCGGTTTTCACCGAATTTTACCGAACCGACTTTCAAAAGGTCGCCGCAGACTGCGGCTATCATCCCGCCGCGCGGCAATTGATCGACAGCCTGAATGCAGCAGGCTTCCGTCTGATCCTTGCCACCAATCCTGTTTTCCCGGCTGTGGCCACGGAAAGCCGTATGCG
>CAMDZY010000093.1 GCA_945910975.1 uncultured Clostridia bacterium
CTATAACATATTCAACAAGGAGGAAGCATAAATGTTTGGTGCGTTCATTGGCGATATTGTCGGTTCGAAATATGAATTTGACAACATAAAAACAAAGCAATTTCCGCTGTTTTCGGAGGGATGCGATTACACGGACGATTCGATTATGACGGTTGCAATGGCGGAAGCAATTTTGCGGTGCAGTCGGGAAAACCGATGCACGGAAGCGGATTTTCGGGACGTTTTGGTGCAAACCATGCAGCAATTCGGCAGAAAATATCCCCACCCAACCGGTGCCTACGGCGGCCGCTTTGCCGACTGGCTCTATCAGAAGAACCCGCAGCCGTACAACAGCTACGGAAACGGCTCGGCCATGCGCGCTTCCCCGTGTGGAATGATTGCCGTCACGATGGAAGAAGCGCTCTGCTTAGGCCGTGTCGGCGCCGACGTCACCCACAACCACCCCGAAGGCATCAAGGGCGCGCAAGCCACTGCCGCTGCTGTCTTTTTGGCAAAAAGCGGAACATCCAAGGCGGAAATCCGGCAGTATATCGGTGAACACTTCTACCCGCTGGATTTTACCCTCGATTCCATTCGCGCCGGCTACCGGTTTGACGTTTCGTGCCAAGGCTCCGTTCCGCAGGCGATTGTCGCCTTTTTGGAATCCGACAGCTTTGAAGACGCTATCCGCAATGTGATCTCCATCGGCGGCGACTGCGACACGACCGGCGCCATCACCGGCGCGATCGCATGGGCATACTACGCAACGCAGTCCGGCGATTGGTACAGCGATACGGTAGACGCCGCCATGCAGTCAATCAAAAACCAAGCCATAACCTACTTGCCGGAGGAATTTATCACCATCAACCGCGACTTCCACGCCCTGTGCTGCAAGCGCGCAGGGGGAGTGGGAAAAAGCATTTGAAATTTTTTTGAAAATGTGTTATAGTATCTAAGAATCACACGTACGTTACGCACAATGAAGGAGTTCGGTATGGCACAGGTCAAAATCTCCAAATCCGTCCTGAAACGGCTTCCGGCCTATCTGGCTTATCTCAAACGGCTTCCGGCAGATGACGAGGCGTATATTTCCGCCACGGCGCTGGCCGCTGCGCTGGACATGGGCGAGGTGCAGGTGCGCAAGGATCTGGCGATGGTTTCCGACGGCGGCCGACCGAAGGTCGGTTATCACCGGCAATCGTTGATTGCGGACATGGAAGAATTTTTGGGTTATAACAATGCAAATAATGCCGTGTTGGTGGGCGCGGGTAAGCTGGGCAGAGCGCTGCTGGGCTATGGCGGCTTTGCCGAATACGGCTTGAACATCGTGGCCGCGTTTGACAGCGACCCCAATTTGGCAGGCAGCACGGAAAGCGGCAAACCGATTTTGGCCATGGAGCAATTGCCCGGCGTGTGTCGCGACAGGCAGATCCTCATCGGCATCATCACCGTCCCCGCCGCACAGGCACAGTCGGTGTGCGACCAACTGATCGCCCACGGTATCAAGGCCATTTGGAGCTTCGCCCCGGTACATCTTGACGTCCCGGAGGGCATTCTGGTGCAATACGAAAACATGGCCACCTCCCTGGCCGTCCTCTCCAAGCACCTCTCCACACAAATCAACGGCTTTTAACTGTGTTATCCGCAGCGATGTGCAAAAGATGGAGCTGTTTCAAAATGACTTTTCCAATCATTTTGAAACAGCTCTTGGTTTTTCAGTGCGCCGTTTCGGCTATTCAAAATAAAGATTTAAATCCGTATTGACGTCAATACCGTCCACCTGGCCGGTGGTGGAATACTGCCAGCAGTCGAAATCGTAGCTGTAGGTGGGATAGTCGTTGTACTCGGCCAGCCACAAGACATAATTTTGCAGTTCGCGGAAATCCATGAATTTGGACATCTCCAAATTGAAATACACCCCCGCGCGGCGGCCGTTGTCCTCCACAAGGCTGCAAAACGCCTTGGCGCATTCGGTGACGGTGGCGTAGGGCACCTCGGCGGAGCGGGTGTCGGCCATGCGTTCCCAGTCGAACATCACGGGGTATGTAAGGGTATAGCCCTCAAGCTGGTCGCAGACGAACCGTGCTTCCTCTTCGGCTTCGGCTACGCTGGTTGCCTGCGAGAAAAAGTAGACGCCGGTTTCGATTCCTGCCTGCTGCGCCTGTGTGATGTTGCGCTCGAAGGTGTCGTCAACGGAAATTCCGCCCTCGGTATAGCCGCGATAGCCAATACGGATCATGGCAAATTCCACGCCGCTGGCCGCTACCGCCTCCCAGTCGATTTCTCCTTGATGGGTGGACACATCGATGCCGACATATGCGGTTTTTTCGCCGGTGTACTGCACAAACGGCGAGCCAACCGCAAAATCCTTCGCCGCGTAGGGGCTTGGGGGAAGCGTTTGCTCGGTAGGCTCGGTTGGAATTTCATCGGCGCACCCGCTCAGGCAGGCAAGCAGGACGCACAAGGCAAGGCAAAATCGGAACGGACGCATGGAGTTTCTCCTTTCAGGGTCGGCAAATCGGATGGTATTGGCGTTATCATACCACAGAATCTGCCTAAGGCCAAGTTTTTTTGCAAAAATTAAGGATTTTTTGTTGTAGAAATGTTTGGTTTCGTGTAGAATAAGAACGGAACGCAAACTGGAGGGAGCTACATGAGCAAAAAATATTTCCGTCTGCTGTGGGCGGTCGCATTATGGATCCTTATGACCGGCTGCGCAAGGGAGCGGCACGTCGCCGTGAATGAGGACGGCGCACCCTGCAAGGCCACGCTGGCCGCTGTGGGGGATATTTATTTGACGCAGGAGCAAATGCTCAGCGCTGCTGCCGCAGACGGTTCTTATGATTTTTCATCTGCCTTTTCCGCCGTGGCCGGGGAATTGACCAACGCCGACCTTGCCGTGGGCAATTTGGAGGGCAATTTCTGCGGCGCGCCGTATGACACAGAAACCCGGAACTACCCGGAAGCACTTGCAACCGCACTACAGGGCGCCGGGCTTGACGTCCTGCAAACTGCCAACACATACACCATTCAAAACGGCTTGACCGGCGTACAGTCCACGCTGCAGGCCATCTCCAACGCCGGAATGCAGCCGCTCGGCACCTTTGCCAGCCAATCCGACCGGGACGAGCATCCTGTTTTGATCCGCGAGGTCAACGGCATCAAAATCGCCATGCTCGCCTTCACCAAGGGCGTCGACAACGTCCGTCTGCCCGAAGGAACTGAATACTGCGTCAACCTGCTCTATTCCGACTATGACACCAGCTATTCCACGGTCGACACGGACGCCATCACCGCCTGCATCGAACAGGCCAAGGCCGAGCAGCCGGACGTCATCATTGCCATGGTACACTGGGGCAGCGAATACGACAGCAGCATCAGCGACAGCCAGACGGAAATTGAGGATCTGCTGTTTCAAAACGGCGTGGATGTGATTTTGGGCAGTCACTCCCATCTGGTCGGCAAAATCGCAAAAAAGCAAATCACCGACAAGGACGGCAAAGAGAAAAATGTGTTGACCGCATACAGCCTGGGCAATTTTTACGGCTATGACGAGATGTCCGCCACGCGCGAATCGCTGATCTTGCAGCTGGAATTTACAAAATACGACGACGGCACCACCGAGGTTTCCGCCGTGGACTACACGCCCATTTACCTTGCCGACTGCGGCGAGGAGGCCGTCTGCCGCTACCCGGTGATCCACGTGGAAAACGCCATTTCCCTGTATGAAAGCCATTATTACGACCGCGTCAGCGAAGAGCTGTATGATATTTTGAAAAAGGTTCCCGCCGACTTAAAGGAACAAGTAGAAGATGAATAGACCGTGAGGTGACAAATCTTGACCGAACTTTCCCATATTCGCAATTTTTCAATCGTGGCGCACATCGACCACGGCAAATCTACCCTGGCAGACCGTCTGCTGGAGGAATGTAACACCATCGACAAGCGCGAGATGGAGGATCAAATCCTTGACTCCATGGACTTAGAGCGCGAACGCGGCATCACCATCAAAGCCCGCGCCGTGCGCCTGAGCTACACCGCCGACAACGGCGAAAATTACACGCTCAACCTCATCGACACGCCGGGTCATGTGGACTTTAACTATGAAGTGTCGCGCAGCCTGACCGCCTGTGAGGGCGCGGTACTTGTGGTTGACGCATCACAGGGCATTGAAGCACAGACCCTTGCCAATACTTACCTTGCCGTAGACAACGGCTTGGAGGTGCTGCCGGTCATCAACAAAATTGACCTTCCCGCCGCCAGACCCGCCGAGGTCAAGGCCGAAATTGAAGATATCATCGGCATCCCCGCCGAGGATGCGCCCGAAATTTCCGCCAAAAACGGGATCAACATCCATTCCGTGCTGGAAATGATCGTCCGCGATGTGCCCGCGCCGCAGGGCGACCGCAATGCGCCGCTGCAAGCACTGATTTTCGACAGCCAGTACGATTCTTATCGCGGCGTTGTGGTCTATCTGCGTGTGAAAAACGGCACGCTGCGTCCCGGCATGGACATCCGCATGATGGGCACCGGCGCGGAATATAAGGTAGTCGAGTGCGGCTATCTCAACCCCAAGGGCATGACGCCCGCCGATGCGTTGGGCGCAGGCGAGGTTGGTTATCTGACCGCCTCCATCAAGACCATCTCCGATACCCGCGTGGGCGACACCGTCACCGGTGCAGCCAATCCCGCCGCCGAGCCGTTGCCCGGCTACAAGACAGTGCAGCCAATGGTATTTTCCGGCGTCTATCCCGCAGACGGCTCGAAATACGGCGATTTGCGCGATGCGCTGGAAAAATTGAAGCTAAACGATGCCTCCATGACCTATGAGCAGGAAAATTCCATTGCACTGGGCTTTGGCTTTCGCTGCGGATTTTTGGGTCTGCTGCATATGGAGATCATCATGGAGCGGTTGGAGCGCGAATTTAATCTGGACTTGATCACCACCGCGCCGAACGTCGTGTATGAGGTCAAAAAAATCAACGGCGAAACCGTCAAGGTCTATACGCCGCTGAATTATCCCGCGCCGGAGGAGATCGATCAGGCCTATGAGCCGTTTGTCCGTGCGTCCATCATCGCGCCGCCGGACTACGTGGGCAATATCATGGATCTTTGCCAGCAGCGCCGGGGCGAGTTCCGGGATATGAACTATCTGGACGCCGGGCGCGTGGAGCTGCGCTATTATATGCCACTTAACGAGATCATCTATGACTTCTTTGATGCGCTCAAATCCCGCACCCGCGGTTACGGTTCGCTGGATTATGAGCTGGACGGCTACCGCCCGTCGAACCTTGTCAAGCTGGACATTTTGCTCAACGGCGATGTGATCGATGCGCTCAGCTTTATCCTGTTCCGCGACAACGCCTACGCCAGAGCGCGTAAGATTTGCGAAAAGTTAAAGGAAAATATTCCGCGTCAGATGTTTGAAATCCCGGTGCAGGCTGCCATCGGCGGCAAGGTGATTGCGCGCGAAACCATCAAGGCGCTGCGCAAGGACGTGCTGGCCAAGTGCTACGGCGGCGACGTGACACGGAAAAAGAAGCTGCTGGAAAAGCAGAAAGAGGGCAAAAAGCGAATGCGTTCGTTCGGCACCGTGTCGGTTCCCAGCGAGGCATTCATGGCCGTGCTGAAAATGGACGATTAGGAGGTTGCCGTGAAAGGATCCATATTTTCGGCCAAACCGCCGGAGGAAAAGCGGCTTGGTATCTATGTGCATATCCCGTTTTGCCGCAGCAAGTGCCAATACTGCGATTTCTATTCGCTGGGCGGTCGGCGCGACCCGCACACGGTGGACGATTTTTTGCAGGCGCTGGCCATCCACATCAAGGAAACCGCCGCCCGCTGCCCGGATTGCGCGGTGGACACGGTCTACTTCGGCGGCGGCACGCCCAGCTTTTTCGGCGGAGAAAATCTTCGGCGGATCTTGGACGAAATTCAGGAGCATTTTCACGTTCTGCGCGATGCGGAGATCACGTACGAGGCCAACCCCGACAGCATCACGGAAAAGCAGCTCAAGCGGCTGCGCCGCGCGGGCTTCAACCGCATTTCCATCGGCGTGCAGAGCGATGACAACGATATGCTGAAAAAATTGGGACGTCCGCACAACTATGAACAGGCCGCCACCGCCGTGGCGCGTGCGCGGAAAGCGGGCTTTGATAATCTATCCCTGGATTTGATGTACGGTCTGCCCGGCCAGACACTGCTGGATTGGCGCGACACGCTGAACCATGTGCTGGAGCTGAACCCTGAACATATGTCTTGTTACGGCTTAAAGGTTGAAGAAGGCACACCGCTTTGGGAATACAAGGACTGCGCCAACCTGCCCGACGACGATGCGCAGGCGGATATGTACCTGGCTGCGGTGGAAATTCTGTCGCAGGCAGGCTATGAACAGTATGAGATCTCCAACTTTGCCAAGCCTGGCCATATGTCGCGTCACAATTTAAAATATTGGCTGGGCGAGGAATATATCGGCTTCGGCCCCGCTGCCGCATCCGATTTTGGCGGAATGCGCTACACCAACCGGCCGGACATCGCGGCATATAACAATGCGATGCTGCATCACGGCTCCGCTTTGTCCGAGTGCGAGGAAATCCCGCTGCGCGAACGTGCAGGAGAATACGTGATGTTGCGCCTGCGCACCGCATTGGGCATCGACGCGCAGGAATACGAAACGCAATTCCTGATGCCGTTTGAACCGTTGGAAGCATTGCTACAGCGCTTCGCCGAGCAAAATCTCTGCCGCAAGACCGTCGGCCGTTGGGTGCTGACGCCACAGGGCTTTTTGCTCTCCAACCAAATCATATCCTCCCTTCA
>CAMDZY010000094.1 GCA_945910975.1 uncultured Clostridia bacterium
TTCCTCAAAAAAATCTCATCTTATACCGTTTCGGGATATTTTTATTATACCAATATGGGATAATTTTGTCAAGGGGGAACAATATGAGATTGAAGCAATTGCGCCGCAAGCGCGGTATATCACAGTTAAAACTGGCGATGGATCTTGGAATGAATCAGAACTCGATCAGTCGTTATGAGAGCGGAGAGCGGGAAGCGGATTATCAAACTCTGATTCAATTGGCAGATTATTTTAATGTGTCGATCGATTATCTGCTGGAACGAACAGAAAATCCGGAAATCAACCGTTGAACAGATTGTGCCAAAAGCTATTTTTATAATGTAACCGGGCAGCCCATTTTCAGGCTGCCCGGTTTTCAATCACTTATTCGTTCTCCAGCGCCGTCAGCTTGTCAACACGGCGTTGGTGACGGCCGCCCTCAAAGGCAGTGTCCAGCCAGGTATCGACAATTTCCAGAGCCAGCTTTTCGCCGACGACACCTGCGCCCAGTGCCATCATGTTGGTGTCGTTGTGCTGCCGCGTCAGCCGTGCGGACATCAAATCCGACAGCAGCGCACAGCGGATGCCCTTGACCTTGTTTGCAGCAATGGAAATACCGATGCCGGTGGTGCAGCAGACGATGCCCCGGTCACATTCTCCGCTGGCAACGGCCTTGGCGGCCGCCGCGCCGAAATCGGGGTAGTCGCAGCTTTCCTCGGTGTAGGTGCCGCAGTCCTTTACTTCTAAGCCGCGGCGCTCCAAATGTTCTTTAATTGCGTTTTTCAGCGCCAATGCGCCGTGATCGCAGCCTAATGCAATCATTGTATTGTCCTCCTTAAAAATTTATTCACCCAAATGGGCAGATAGCGCTTCATAAAATGCCGCCATGTGCATCCCGTCCACCAGCGCATGGTTAGCAAGCAGTGTGACCGGCAACAGGGTACGGCCATCGCGGGTGAAATATTTTCCCCATGTGATGCGCGGGTTGCTGTCGGCGGGCGTTGGCGTCGGCTGCACCAACGCTGTATAGGAAATCCACGGCAGGCTGGAAAGAAACAGCAGACCAACGCCGTCCTCTCCGTCGTCAAGTGTCGGCGAAAGCCTTGCCTGTTCGTGCAGCCTTTTAGCTTCTGGCAAAAATTCCTCCAAACTGCCACGGCAATCCAAACGGCAGTAGGCGTAGGTTCCATCGGCACACATCACCGAATGGGACGTGTCGCAAGAATCAAATTCCGCGATCCCGCCATCAATGATGCGCTGGCGCAGCTGCGGCACATCATTCGCCGCCTGCCCAACTGCGTGCACAAAGCTCAGAAAAAACGGATACCCCTTTTCATGGCAGCGGGCAAGAAAGTCCGTGATATCCACCTCAACTGTCACGCCGACATAGGGATTTGCCATGGTGGAAAAATACGAAAAGTGCGCGCGGCGGGGGAAATGCTCCATGTCCAACATATGATATTGCATTTTACATCCCTCCCTAAGCGTGTTTTTGCTGCTTGAGCCAAATTTTCATCACCAGACTGTGCGGCAGCAGCTTGACTGCCCGCACCTGCCAGCGAACCGGCGCACCGTGAATGGAAACCTCCTTGTTGGTGCGGTACAGGTGGCGCAGCGCTGTGGTGACCACATCCTGCGGCTGATACAGCTTGTTAAAATAGGTCACGGCGTCGCTGCTGGTCTGCATTGCGTGGTCAAAAAATTCCGTCTGCACCCAACCCGGATTGACCGCCATCACGCGGATGCCGCGCGGTTTTAGTTCCTGATTCAGTGCGCGCGAATAGCTCAGCACAAAGGCCTTGGTCGAGCCGTAAATATTCAGATACGGCACCGGCTGGAAGGCCGAGAGCGAATCCAATTCCACGATCTTATCGCCCTGCTTCATGTAGGGCAGGGAAAGCTGCGTCATCATGACAAGTGCCTTGCAGTTCAGGTCGATCATTTTCATGGAATCCTCCAGCGAAATCTGGGCATAGGTTCCAAATTTTCCGAAGCCCGAACAGTTGACCAACAGCCCAATTTCCGGCTTTTCCTCCTGTAAAATCGCCTGATAGCGCAAAAAGCTGTCTGCTTCGGTCAAATCCATCGGCAGCACGCGGACAGGAATCGGCACCTTGTCCTTTAATGCCTCCAGACGTTCCGCGCGGCGGGCGATCACCCAAAGCTGGTCAAATTTTTCCCATTGCGAAATTTGCAGCGCAAATTCACGCCCCATGCCGGAGCTTGCGCCGGTAACAATTGCAATTCTCATGTGTACACCTCCTAGTCAAAGGCAAGTCCCAAGTAGGCTGCCTGACACAATTTTGCGTTGCGCAGCCACTTGATCATGCCAAACGCTTTCTGCGTGCCGCAGGTACGAACGATGGCTGACTTCCCGCCAAACCGGGCAAGCAGCGCAGCGCCGACCTGCCCTGCAACCTCCGGGGGCAGAACCTCTTTGACCATCAACTGCTCACCTTGCGGTTCAGCGATGGCACAGGCCAATTGATCTTCCAGCTGTAGCTGCACCAAATCCCCACCGGAATGGCGGCAGATTGCCTTTTGATAGGCTACTTCTTCTTCGTCATAGGACAAAAAGTCCTGCCACAGCAGCATTTGCCGCAGCTGCCAGTAGCGGTTGGCGGAAATCGGACGGATTGCAATTCCTGCCTGCGGCACAGTTACTTTTATTTCCCGACAAAAAAACGCCGTTTGATAACCCAGCTTCTCGTAGAACCGGAACAGTTCCGAGCTTCCGGGTACCAGTGTCACCGCCTGCACGCCAAGCGCTTTCAACTGCTTTTCGGCAAATGCCATCAAATCCCGACAAACGCCACGGTGGCGAAATTGCGGCGCGGTTGCTACGGCATAGAGATAGGCAGCGGGAATTTCCTCCCCATCGGCATCGGCGAGCGTGGCCGGGAACCAGATCGCCATGGCAGCAATTGTTGCGCCCTCCCGCGCCACAAAAACGCGTTGGGAAATATCATAGCGGTCAAAATACAGGTTTGTGTACGCTGTGTCATCTCCAAAACAGACCTTCCAAAGTGTCTGCAATGCCGCACGGTCACAGACACTTGCCAACGCGCAGCGCATCATTCATCCAACCGGATGGCGCTGATTTTTTCCGCCAGAATATCCGGGTGATAGCTCTCCTTTGCCTTGCGCAGGCCGGGCAGGCCCATATCGTCCTCGCGGTTGAGATAGCGCAGTTCGGGGTATTTTGCCTGCAAATAGCGTGCGAAAGTGCGGTTGACCAGCGGATAGGCGCCCTGAATATCGCCGTATGCCTTTTCAAAATTGACGTCAAAGGTGTCCGGCGCCGTGCGGTTGCCCATGGTCAGGGCGATGATTTTGTCGCCCGGTTCCGCGCGCACAACCAACCCATCCATGCCGATGGCGGCATAGTTGTCAAAGCAGCGGGCAATGGCATGCTGCTCCAATTCAAAATCGCCAGGTCCGTACAGCTGCTCGTGATGGCGGTACCAATCTTCCACCATCTGCCGGCACTCCGGCAACAGCTCCGGCGTGATCGGTTCACTCACCCAGTCTGGGTAGGCTTCCAAAAAGCGGTTGATATGATTGCGCTTTTGTTGCAGCTTCTTACCCTTCAAATCTGCAAGGCGCCCAATATCATAAACATAGTCAAAGGCATCGCGGGCGGGTTTAAAGCGGAACTGACCGGGGAAAAATTCTTCCAGCTGCGCCACTTCCTGTTGGTTTAGACCGTGCATCCGAAGCGGGATCCCGCGTTCTAGCGCATCGTCCATCAGTGCTTGCAGCGCAGCCTTGGTGTCACCACCCTCCGGGTAGAGATATACGCTTCTTCCGCTCCAATGGGAAAAAACACATATGCTTCCCGCCACAAGCGCCACCTGCTGCCGTCCCCACATAAACAGGTTGGCAAAGGAATATTCGCTGTTCTGTTTGCCGTCGCAATAATACGCATCGGTAATCATTTGCTTATGAAAAAGCCGAACACGTTCAAATGAAATCATTTTAATTTCCTCTCTGATACTCCAATTGCACCGGATGCAATCGGAATTTTATCTTTCTTTAGTTTACCACCCATATGGATTTGTTGCAAGGAATTTATTTCTATATTTCAGAATAAAATGTTGATTCTTCGGTTGCAAAGCGCGGAATCATTTGGTATAATCAATATAATTCCCTAAGTTTGCGTAGAAAAGAATGGGAGCGATGAACCGTTGAAATGCCGTTTGCTGGCTTTAATACTTGCCTTAATATTGTTGTGCGGGTGTCAGGAGGTTTTGCAGGATCCCTCCGTCAAGCAGAGCACACATACTTCTGTCACGATCGCCCCGGAATTTTCAGATGTGAAAGAACCGACAGAGCCTGTACCGATTTATGATCCAACGCCCGACTTTGCAGAAACCGGTATTACCGTGGACGGTCGGGAATTGACGGTTCGCTACCTCGCAGATGATGTACTGATGCTGCGCCTGCAAGAATTGGCGGAACTGTTGCAGGTCACGCTCACGCCGGCGGAGCAGTTGGAACCCGGCGTGTATACCTGTGAGATAAAGGGCGATGATTGGAGCGTTTCTATCTCTAACAACCAAACCGCGTTCACGACCAATGGCACAAAAAAGGAATTTCCCTGCAAGCCGCGATATGACGGCTCCGACTGGTTTGCTCCGGCCGGCGCGCTTTTGCAGGCTTTGGGGTACACGGAGTACGCCGACACAGAGCAGGATCGGCTGTACTATACCATGCTCCCGGATGTGTCGAAGATTCCGGAGGGCATCGAAATACCGGTGATGATGTACCATGCCGTGAGCGACAACTGTTGGGGTGAGGCGGATTTGTTTGTTTCCCCCGGTGAGCTGGAAAAACAACTGCAATATTTGTTGGACAATGGCTACACGCCGATCTGGTTTGAGGATCTGCCCAATGTGGCCGACATTGAAAAGCCGATTCTCTTGACATTTGATGACGGATATGATGATAATTACACCGAATTATACCCGATTTTGCAGAAATACCAGGTGAAGGCCACCATTTTCGTTATTGCCGGCGATTTGGCACAGCATCACAAAATGACCGCCGAGCAGGTCACGGAGCTTGCCACCTCCGGCTTGGTTTCCATTCAGAGCCACACCATGACGCACCCAGACCTGAACACCGTTTGGGGCGATGAGCTGCAATATCAGCTGGGGCAATCGCAGTTGGAGCTGACCCGCATGACCGGCAAGCAGCCCTTTGTCCTGTGCTATCCTACAGGTTTCTATTCCGATGAGTCGTTGGAGGTCACACGGCAGTATTATCAATTCGGCCTTTTGATGAGTTCCGGCCGCTATACCACCGGCGATGACCGCTATTTGATCCCACGTTATTACGTGTCCCGCTATACCGGCTTGGATGCCTTTGCCGATATGATTTCTTGAGTATGATGAAACATCCGCTTGCCCTCCGAATTGTTGTATTTGCAATTTTATTTGCGGTACTTTTCTTCTTTACGCCGCTTCTATGCACCGCGCAAAGTCAGCTGCTCCTGCTGCTGTATGTGTATTTGCCGGGAATTTCATTTGTGTTGTCCTGGTTTTTCGGCTTGTTCTGCAAATTCCGCTGGCAGCTTCCGCTTGCGGTCGGCGTACTGTTTGTCCCATCGGCGTTGATTTATTTCAACGCAACAGCCCTCTGGCTCACATTGGCCTATGCTGCCCTGTCCGCATTGGGCTGCTTCTTTGGCAGCCTGTGGCGCCGAAAATAAATTGTCTGCACCTACGGATTTCGACAGACTTCTCACCACTGTGCTGCTACAATAAAGCTACAGCTTATCCAATGCGAGCACGCTTCATATCCCACAACCTTTGCCCTCCTGCCGGAGGGCATTTTTTATATTGCATTTTTTCTATGGGCATACTATAATATGATATACCAGACTGTCGAAAAGCCCCGCAGAGTTCGCAGATTCAATTATTTTTTGCGGCGGGTGTGTGCGCCACAAGAAACACCTTACAGGACGCAAACGGCAAGCCACTGCCATAGGCACTTGGCGGGTGTGATGCTTAAGTCCGGCAATGTTCTTCCGCGAGGAAGAACTCTGTCGAAAAACGAAGTATTTCGACAGGCTGAATATGATATACACGACTTTGTGCGAATATTGCCCCTTGACGGCGCCAATTTCGCAAATCCTATAAACAGAAAACTGGCTGCAATTATGAAACAGAACAAAAAATTTTGGATATCCCTGACGCTTACGCTCCTGTGGTGCGCCTTTATCTTCACCCGCTCCATGCAGGCCGGAGAGGAAAGTGCGGCAGAAAGCGGTTGGGTTCTTGCATTTGTGCAAACAATTTTTCCCGGCATCACCGAACACGCTGTCCGCAAGCTAGCACACTTTTCCGAGTTCCTGCTGCTTGGTGCCATGTCCACCCTCACACAATTCCAAACCAACCAAAAAAATCCGACCCCCTCACTGCTTTTCGGCCTCCTTTGCGCCATGGCAGATGAAACAATCCAACTCACCGTCCCCGGCCGCAGCGGCCGCGTACAAGACGTCTGGATCGATTTTGCCGGCGTTACAGTAGCAGTGACCGCCACGTTCCTTTTCCACCACTTTCATCAGAAAAAATCAAAATAATTTCAAAAAAACACTTGCAATTTGCAGAAGTATCTGCTATAATAAACCTCGCCGATGGGGGTATAGCTCAGCTGGGAGCGCACTTCATTAAAAGTATGCCCCGCTGAACGGTACAATTCCCGACAACTTCATACAGAATTCTCTCGTTTTTCCAAAGAAATACACCAAATGGGGGTATAGCTCAGCTGGGAGAGCGCTTGAATGGCATTCAAGAGGTCAGCG
>CAMDZY010000095.1 GCA_945910975.1 uncultured Clostridia bacterium
CGCCAATTTCCATTCCAATATTGTAGCATAAAATCCCACCCCTTGCCAATACTAGCATAGGGGGATGAGAATGGCAAAAATCAATTGGAAAGCTGCCGTATGCGGTGCGGCAGCCGGTGCTGCAAACGGGCTGTTTGGCGCAGGCGGTGGGATGCTTTTGGTGCCGCTGCTGAAGCGCCAAAAGCTGTTGGAAGATCGCGAATTGTTTGCTTCGGCCATTGCGGTGATGCTTCCAATCAGTTTGGTATCGTTTTTGGTGTACTATTTGCGCGGCGCAGTAAATTTGTCCGCCGCGTGGCCGTACCTGTTGGGTGGTTTGGTCGGCGGTCTGCTGGGCGGTGTGTTTTATCGCAAAATCCCCACCACGTTTTTGCATAAAGCGTTGGGAATTTTCATTTTATGGGGCGGGGTGCGGTTGCTGTTATGAGTGGATGGATTTGTGCAATTGCAGGCCTTGTGTGCGGAGTCATCTCCGGTTTTGGTATTGGCGGAGGAAGCCTGCTGATGGTCTGGATGACCGCTGTGGCAGGCGTTGCCCAGCACACAGCGCAGGGAATCAATTTGCTGTACTTCCTGCCCACCGCTGCCGCTTCTTTGTTGCTGCACGTTCGCAACCGATTCGTGAAGTGGAATGTTGTCATTTGGGCAGCATTGGCTGGAAGTCTTGTTGCAATAATCGCGGCAATCTTTGCCGCTAATCTGGAAGAAAGCCTTCTGCGCAAAATCTTCGGCGGCTTTTTGATTTTGGTAGGTCTATCCGAATTGTTCGGCAGAAAAGAAACGTAAAGTGCCTAAAGCAGCTGCATCCTGTGATGGTTGCAGCTGCTTTGCTTTCTCTATTTCGACCGTTTGAGAAACAGGATGCTTGCAGGTAGTTGAAATTTATGCTATAATAACCACAAATAGGTGCGCAAAGCGCACGCAGCGCCTTGCGCTGCAATTATGCTATACGAATAAAATAAAAGGAAAGATATAGTATGACATTGAACCAATGGAGTCTCCCCACTGCGCAAATTAACGCCGTGGATGAGTTTAATCAGGGAGGCCACCTGATTTATTCCGACAACTACATCGGCGCATATGTGCGCGGGAAAACGCGCGAGGAGGCATTGGAAAAATTTCCGGAGGAAATTGCGCGGTATTGCCGTTGGTTAGGGCTTTGTGCAGACGGCATGGAATTTACCGTTTCGGTGATTCAGGAAAAGCAAAGCGATTTGCAGATCTGCGATGCCGATTCGGATGCGATTTTCCGGAGTGAACAGCTTCCGCTCCAAATGGACGAATATGAAACCCTTCGCACGCTGGCCTTAAAATCGGCAAAAGACTTTGAGGCGCAATATCAATCCATTCCGAACAAAAATATTCCGCTCGTCACAGCCAGAAAGACGTTTTACGGTGAAATTCCGACCAGTGCAGAGGAAATGTATCTGCACACAAAAAATGTAAACAACTACTATTTCAGCGAGATCGGCGTTCCGGCAGATAACGAACCGGATATCTATACCTGTCGTCTGCGTGGCTTTCAGACGCTGGAACAACAGCCGGATTTTCTGAAAAATAGCGTGTTTGACGGAAGCTACGGTGAACAGTGGTCGCTGCGAAAGGTATGCCGCAGATTCATCTGGCACGACCGCATCCATGCGAAGGCAATGTTCCTCCCCGCTGCAAAGCAATTCAAAGACGCCGACCTTTCAATGCCGTTCTTCTTTGCAAAATAATCATCCGTAACCAGCTGGTTGCCGCTTTCATCGATTCTATGAAAAAGGAGTATGCAGACCAGTATGCACATTGATCAAACAGACCGCCGCGTATTAAAGACCTTGATATCCTTCTCCATTCCGTATCTGCTTTCCTGCCTTTTGCAGACGCTTTATGGAATGGCGGATTTACTTATCATCGGGCAATTCAACGGTGTAGAAAGCACTACTGCCGTATCGGTCGGCAGCCAAATTATGCATATGATTACCGTAATGATCGTTGGGCTTGCGATGGGTTCGACTGTCTTGATCGGCAAAAGCGTCGGTGCAAAGCGACAGGAGCTGACCTCCTGCGCGATTGGAAATACAGTTTCCCTGTTCTTAATGGTTTCCGTGGCATTTACCGTCATTTTAATTTTAGCGGTCAAGCCAATTGTTTCGGTCATGTCCACACCGGCTGAGGCCGTTCCCGGCGCCATTACTTACCTCACCATTTGCTTTTTGGGTGTCCCGTTTATCACGGCATATAATATTATTTGCTCCATTTTTAGGGGAATGGGCGACTCTAAAAGCCCTATGTTTTTTGTGGCGATCGCCTGTGTGTTCAATATTGCCCTTGACTATCTGTTTATCGGTGTATTCCATCTGGCAGCCGCAGGCGCTGCGCTCGGAACAACGGTTGCGCAGGCACTCAGTGTTGTCATATCCATTGCGCTGATCAAACGCAAAAAAATGCAGATTTCCTTGACGCGAAAAAATCTTCGGCCAAGGAAATCCGTGATGCACGAAATCCTGCGGGTCGGGATCCCGGTAGCCTTGCAGGATGGATTGATTCAAATTTCATTTTTGCTGATCACCATTTTTGCAAACCAACGCGGGTTGCAAGATGCTGCCGCCACTGGTGTGGTTGAAAAAATAATCGGCGTGCTCTTTTTGGTTCCATCCTCAATGCTCTCATCGGTTTCTGCGCTGTCAGCACAGTATATTGGCGCCGAGCAGCATATGCTTGCACGCAAGACGCTGCGCTACGCCATTGTGATCGCCGTTGGATTTGGCTGTGCTTTTTCCATCGTCATGCAGTTTGCTGCCGAGTCGGTGGTGGGATTGTTTGTGCAGGATGCCACTGTAATAAGGATGGGTGGGCAATATCTGCGTCCGTATGTTTGGGACTGCGTTTTTGCCGGCGTTCACTTCAGCCTGAGCGGCTATTTCTGCGCATACGGTCTGTCCGGCATCTCGTTCCTGCACAACGTAATTTCCAGTCTGGCGGCAAGAATCCCGCTATCCTATTACGGCGCACATAATTTCCCGGATACGCTGTTCCCAATGGGACTTGCCCCGGTTGTTGGCTCGTTGCTTTCGGTGATCATCTGTGGGATCGCCTATATTTGGTTTCGGAAAAAAGGCATTGCAGAGCGGTCAGTAATCAATGCGGACGAGCGTTAGCCCCTGCGGCGGCGCGGTTGGGCCAGCCTGCTTGCGATCTTTGGCGAGCAAAATTTCCTGCACCTGCTGCGGCGTCATTCTGCCGCCACCGACCTCAAGAAGCGTTCCCACCATGATGCGCACCATATTCTGCAAAAATCCGTCGCCGTGAAAATTAAAATAGATATATTCGCCCTTTCGCACAATTTCAATGGAATCCACATTGCGCACCGTTGACTTTTTCATCTTTGCATTGCCACAAAAGCTGCGGAAGTCATGTTCTCCCTGCAAATACTGCGCTGCCTCCTGCATTGGTGCGACCTGAACAGGGGCATTGAGCAGCGTTACATATTTCCGGTTAAAAACCGGCTTTATCTTGCCGTCGAAGCAGGTGTAGCAATAGGTCTTCCCTACCGCCCTATACCGGGCGTGAAAGCGTTCGGATGCCATGCGTACCTCTTGTACGCTGATATCCTCCGGCAAATACCGATTCATATAATCGCGAATTTTTTCCGGAGAAAACGAGGTTTCCATCCACGCGTTTGCAACCATTGCCTTGGCGTGAACGCCTGCATCCGTACGGCCTGCGCCAATCACATCGACCGGCGCATCACACATTCGGCTCAACACTGCTTGCAGCTTTCCCTGTATGGTGTCCCGATCCGTCTGGTATTCCCAGCCGTAGTAGCGCGTTCCGTCATAGGCAAGCGTAAATTTATAGTTGGTCATGTCCGTTCTCCCCTACAACAGATCGCGTCAAAATGCTGATAGATGGGCAACAGGATCGTAAAGTCGGCAACCAATTCCTGTACCAGGTCTTTTGACATCACAAGCGCATCATACGCCCTGGTGCAGTCGAAGTAGATGCTCCGTTTCTGGAACCACGGGCGAATCAGTGGATCCACCTCGCCTTTGCTCTTTGCGTAGTCAGTTCCATTGAGGGAAAAGATGTCCTGCTTTTGAAAGTTTTTGACAAGTGTTGTGAGCTTTTGCGGGTTTTCCATCGTTTCCTGACGAAATCTTGCCATGTCAGTCGGTGTAGCAGACCAGATGCCAAGGCCGAAGTTATACCCCTCCGGATTGACCGCAAAATAAAACTCCGGTCGGTTCACAGAGCGATCTCCCCCGCCAAAGATGGAAAACCACAATTCCTCCTTGAGCGGCGGTCTACCGTGCGCGCGGCGCGCATCGCGATAAATCCGCGACACATGACTGCAAAACAGTTCCTCCGGGAAACGCTCCGCCATCGCCGTCTGTACTTCATTGGCAAGCGCTTTTAACGGTTCGAGCAGATCTTCGCGATATTCCTGCTTGTGCGCCGCGATCCATTCGCGATTATTATTGAAGCGAACATTCCAAAGAAAGTCAATTGTTCGTTCTGAAAAGCCTTGAAACATTTTTCCACCAAATTTCCTTTTTATTTCTATTGTAACACACCGTGTCAAATTTCCAAACGCCTTTTCGTTGACATACATCGTTGTAGCTGATATAATGTCGATGTAACAAAAAGGAGCGAATACTGTGTTAAAATATATCGAAAAAATAATTCCCCGACGCTGCTCTTTGCCGCTGATTATATGCGGCGTGTGCAACTGCATCGCCTATTATGGCGGGATGCTGTTTGTCGGCGTCTTTCCGATGCACAACTGGACGTTGCCGATCGACAGTTGGTTTTCCCTTTCGCCGCTGTGGTGCATTATGTATGTGGCCAGCTTTATATATTGGGTCGTCAATTACATCCTGATCAGCCGCGACCACCCGGAAATGGTTTACCGACTGGTGGCGGCAGATATGGCAGCAAAATTTGTATGTCTGGTCTTTTTTGTGTTTCTTCCCACAACACTTGACCAGCCATCCCTGGACGGTTATGGCTGGCAGGCATTTTTGTTGCGCATCATTTATGCGCTTGATCAACCGGTCAATTTGTTCCCCTCCATCCACTGCCTTGTGGCTTGGTTCTGCTTCCGTCCGCTGCTGGACTGCAAAAACGTCAAGCCGTGGTATAAGGTGCTTTCTCTGTGCTTGACCCTGCTGGTTTTCCTCTCTACGCTTTATACCAAGCAGCACGTGTTTGTAGACGTCCTCGGCGGTTGGGCTTTGGCCGAACTCAGCTACGATTTGGCGCCGAAGCTGCCAATTATTAAGTGGTTAAAGCGTTGGAACCGAAAATTTGACAACAAAATCGAAACCGTATAAGAATCAGTGCCGCAGGTTGATTGCCTGCGGCACTTTTGATTTTATAATGTTGCTTTGTGGAAAACCTTTTTTCCTTTGCGGATTTTCAATCCCGCTTTCAACTGTTCTTTTGTGAAGCTGGCACCGATATCCGCAATTTTTTCTTCATTCACACTGACACCGCCCTGCTGGATCAAGCGGCGGGCTTCGCTCTTTGTAGCGGCCAGCTTGCAGGCCACCAGCAAATCCATCACGTTGATCGCGTCATCGGTCAGCTGCTCCTCTGCGAGCGTCGTGGTGGGCATATTGGCATCGTCACTGCCGGCACTGAACAAGGCTCTGGCAGCGGTCTTTGCCTTGTTGGCTTCTTCCTCGCCGTGAACCAGTGAGGTCAGCTCATAGGCCAGAATCTCCTTTGCAGTGTTCAGCTGGCTGCCTTCCCATTTGTCCATCTTGTCAATCTCTTCCAGCGGCAGGAAGGTCAGCATCCGGATGCACTTGAGCACGTCCGCATCGTCCACATTGCGCCAGTATTGATAGAAATCAAAGGGGCTTGTCTTGTTCGGGTCGAGCCAAACGGCGCCCTTCGCGGTTTTGCCCATCTTTTTGCCCTCGGAATTGAGCAGCAGTGTAATGGTCATGGCGTGCGCATCCTTGCCCAACTTACGGCGGATCAGCTCTGTGCCGCCCAACATATTGCTCCACTGGTCGTTGCCGCCAAACTGCATATTGCAGCCGTATTTCTGGAATAGGTAGTAGAAATCGTAGGACTGCATAATCATGTAGTTAAATTCCAGGAACGACAAGCCCTTTTCCATTCGCTGCTTATAGCATTCCGCCCGCAGCATATTGTTGACCGAGAAGCAAGCACCGACCTCGCGCAGGATTTCGATATAGTTCAAATCCATGATCCAATCGGCATTATTCACCATAATCGCTTTGTCATCGCCAAATTCGATGAAGCGTTCCATCTGCTTTTTGAAGCACGCGCAGTTGTGGGCGATGGTTTCCGGTGTCATCATGGTGCGCAAATCGCTGCGGCCGGAGGGATCGCCGATCATGGCCGTACCGCCACCAATCAGCGCAACCGGGCGGTTACCGGCCATTTGCAGACGTTTCATCAGGCACAGCGCCATAAAGTGGCCGACGTGCAGCGAATCTGCCGTTGGATCAAAGCCAATATAAAAGGTTGCTTTTCCGTTGTTGACCATTTCACGGATTTCTTCTTCATTTGTCACCTGTGCAATCAGTCCACGGGCAACAAGTTCTTCATAAACTCCCATTGTTTTTCTCCTTTAAAGTAATAAAAAAGTCCTCTGTCCCTGACGGGACAGAGGGCGTCATTTTCTTACGCGGTACCACCTCTGTTTGGCTGAAAACCAGCCCTCATGGTACAAACAGCACCCAGCGATAACGGGCTGAACCCGTCCTCCCCTACAACTCTTTCAGGCAGGCAACTCCGGGGTGTATTTCTCCATATAATCTCAGCG
>CAMDZY010000096.1 GCA_945910975.1 uncultured Clostridia bacterium
GCTTTTGATACATCTTCATCAGCTCGGCCACGCAGGCGGTTTCGGTGTTCAGCTTGCCCCAGAAGCCGTAAGCCTTCATGACGGCCTTGTCGTTGGCTTGATGGGCTTTGCGCGCAGTTCCGGCGGTATGGTTACCTCGTCGTAGAGATCGGCAAGGCTGCATGCTGGATATATGGCGCGGGCGTCCAGGATAGGTTGCAGGCTCACGAGGAAAACCACGATAATCAGCTTATTTGTGACGGAACGGAATGACCATATTACGAATTCCACGTTAAAGCCATACAGACATATAACAAACGTCTCGACAACCTGATTATGCCCATGGTTTGCCGACCAAATCATTTTATAGTGAAGTTTTGAGACATCCTTGCACGGTCAGCCTTCTACCTGATTTATATTGTTGAAAGTTCTGAATTAATTTCAGAGATCCGAGCTTCGATTTGTTTACGACGTTTTCTGGAAAACAATCCTTTCAGATTTGAAAGCTCAGTTTGGAGCATACGCCTCTCAGTTTCAAGGGATATCTTCTTTGCCGCGCGTTCCTGTGCTCTCTGTGCCGCAGCCTCTGCCGCCCGTTTTCTCTCTGCCTCTTTGGCGGAAGCTTCTTCTTCAGCCTTCATTTTTTCATAACGGGCTTTATATGAGGCAATCTCGGCTTCCTCGGTTTCTTTGCTTTTTTCTATTCGCTCACGATCTCGTACGGCGGCTTCTTTCGCTCTCTTTCTGCTTTCTTCATCATTGCGCTTTTGCTCGTTTTGCCATGCCTCCTCCGCCAAACGCTGATATTCTGCCATTGCCGCTTGTTGGCGGCAAAGTTCTGCACTCTCCATCGCAGTGATTTGCACCTTGAGGATTTGACGTAGATTTCGATATTTCTCCTTTTCAGGGGTAATACGCATGATGATGCGGCCAAGGGGTAGCCTGATTTCTTGGGTATCCGGCCCCTGCGCCGCTAAAGTATCATAGGTATGGCACAGTAAATCGTTGACCATCCTGTTTTCGTGGTCACGGATTGCAGAATCTGAACCCATAGCCTCGGAGTATACCCGCAGCGGCTCAATTACGGCCTCCCACGCTGTGGCCATGAGCTGAATCTTCTCTATCAATGCGGGTCGTTCGTCTTTGTTGAAAAATCGCTCAAGTTCTTTGAGGCTTTCTTGCACTGCATTTTCATATCGGCCAAGACGGTCGGATACTGAATATTCATAGTCCCGCATAACCGCATCAATAACCGGGGAGGTACCAAATGAAGCAATCCGGCGAATGATATTATCGTATTCATACGGAGCGGTTCCCCGGATCCTGTTTACCAGACTGGAACAAACCTCACTCTGATAGTTAAAAAACGCGTCTTCAAAATCAGCCCTGTTTGCGATCGCTGCCATAGCAGCTTTTCTTCGGTTTGCATTAATCGTTTCCAACAATTGGTCCAAGTCAATCAAATCAAATAACCGGCAAGCTTCAAAAAGTACGCTATCTATAGAACTGTCCGCTATATACGGCAATAGGGATAACAGTTGATTCAATTCACCGATGCACGCAGCGGGAGACTTCAGCCTGATGATATCCTCAAGCATTGCGTTCCGCCTGTTTTGTGCATTTTGAAGATTGGAAAGCACAGACGGAATTTCCGCTTCTTCACATCCGGGAAGCCAGCAAAGCTCGGCCATCAGCCTGCGTGACGGCGTCACAAGTGTTTGAAACGCATCGTCATAGGAAGCGGAGGATAGGAGCGACTTTTCGTCATAGCGAAAACGGAGACGGCGCCTGTCATCCGTCATCGCTGCGCCCAATATGTAGAATGGGTTTTCAAATAACGTCACTCCGCACACCACCTGTTAGCTTGTAAATCCGATTTTCTTAGTTTCCTCTTTTTGCGGGGGCAAGGCATCGCATGCCTGGAATAGAATCTCGTTGTCAATTTCATCCTGATCAGCCTTCACCGCCAGCCTCCCGGCCTCCTTGACCACAAAGGCGGCGTCGGAGAGCGGACGGCCTGCAAGACGGTTTGATAACGGTTCTATCTCAATGCCATTTGAAACGGGAAGTTTTGACAGCAGTGATTCTAACAGGGCGCGCACCTCCGCTGCGGAAGGCATTTTTACCTCAACAATGTGATCGAACCGACCGCGCCGGATAATCGCCGGGTCAATGGCATCAATCATATTTGTCATTGCAATGATGAGAACATGCTGCTTTGACGCTTCGGGAATGCGCCGTAAAAATTCCGCGACCTCCTCCATATGGTGCGTACCGGACGCCGCCCCCATACTGCGATCCGCCAAGAACGCCTCCATCTCGTCAATCATGATCACGGACGGAGCGTGCGCGATTGCTTCGTCAAATACCTCCGCGATTTTTTTGCTTGTGGCATGAATATAGGAGCTTCCAATGCTTCCAGAATCAATGGAATAACATGGCCAGCCCAGGAATTCTACCAGTTTTTCCGCAGCAAATGTTTTCCCGCAGCCGGGCGGGCCGTGAAGGACGACCGCCGTGGGGAATTCGATCCCCATGCGTTTGTATTTTTCCTCGTTGGCAATAATATCGACAACCTGTTCGTTAAAAAAGGTTTCCAGCGCCGGTCTTCCCGGAAGTTGAAATCGAGTATTGCCGTCTATCAATTTTTCCGTGGCAGCATCTGCTGCCCGCTTCAAAGGAAGTTCCGTTGAGTGCTCAACCGTATTGATCAAACATTGTCCGCCGCTTACAGGGAATCCCGCTTCCCGAATGATTTCAGCCACTAACGCTTTCGGCATCCAGTTCAACAGATTACACAGTCTGCCGAAAGAGGCTGTCGAGATATGTACCCCGCCCGAAAGCCATGTTCCGAGCACAACTTGATCATCTCCGATTTCTGTCTCCGTATACGTAGGAAGAAGGTGGGATGCCTGTTCAAGGTAGATGGCATCCTGCAGGGAGTGGATGCTGTCGATTTTTCGGGTTTCTCGAAGTGCGGCGGCAAAAGCAAGCGCTGCAACGGCGCTGATCGGATATGGCCCGGACTGGACGGAAGAAATGATGTGCTCCGGGCTGCCAAAGCAGATAAAAAACTGGCTGTTTTCCACGTCAAATCGTTCAAATAAATCGGCACTGATCAACCCGGCCCCGACCCATTTGTGATACAGCTCCGGAAGAATGATCAATGCGGTGCGATCTCTGCCGGCAGATATAATTTCCCAGTTTATCCCATCGGCGACCGCTCTGCGAAGCGTTGAACCATCAGGAAGTGGATACCCATTCGGGGGCCATTTGTTTGCCGGCATACCATCACCCCCTGATGACATTTACCAGGTCGAAAAGGCTCTCACCCGGCACTTCCGAGCTTTGAAGATTGAGCAGCGCAAGGACGACCTCTCGCAGCTCGTCGATCTGGTCGTGATTGACATACCGCTGACCACAGCTTTTCAGCTCGTCAAAGGACCTTCTTTCCATATAGTTATACGATTTCTGTATCAGCGTATTGAACAGACTGATGATAAACCAATCCTGCCGCCAGAGGACAGCATAGCTTTTCAGGCGAAGCTCGCTGAGCTGATTTTCAAAATCCGAATCCGGACCATTTCGGTCAATCGTTCGCTGTGCTGTTCCGGTCAAACGATCAAAGTCCGTACTTTCTTCCGGCGTGGCAAATTTGCGGGCAAGCTGATTGAATAAGTCAACACAGAGATCCAGTTCTGTTTGCCGGTATTCTCTGCGGTGTTCTCTCCCCACTTGGCTTAACAGCTCTTTTGCCGCCTGAGATTCATTGAAGGCATCTTGGACTTCTTCCTGATCGCAGGATTTGCTTCCAATCGACGCGGCTTTTCGCGCCTTCTCCTGCACTTTTTCCAACCGGGGATCGGAAATTTTTTCGGACATGGCTTCAGCGCGGTGCAAAACGTCCTGCGCACTGTCCGCAATGCGGTCGGTGGCATCGAGATCCAGCTGGCCCTCTTGTCGAGAGTAGTGATTTTTATTCCCGAAGTCAGCGCCGATGCAAGGGACGGACACGCCGAGGTGGAGTGTACCAGCGTCGGACACTTCATAATCGCAGATAATATCAGCACCTATTGGAATCACGCCATCGTCAAAGTCTCTGCCGCTGATTTTATAATAGCCGATCCAACGATTGTCCTTAATTGGAGTACGGATTTCACCCTCCCAGAGTTTGAACAGCAAATATTCATCCGTACCGGCTCTCAGTGTTTGCCCGGCCTTGAACGTAACACTGCCCTTTTGCGGAAGAGGATCGTTTTTCCGAACCAGAGAGACAAGCTCAGGCGCGCCGCCCAATCGGCTGAGAACTTCAGCGCCGATTGAATGGGAAGCCGGGATGGCGCCAATGGATGCGATCGTCCTTGTAATAACGATTCGGTCTTCTTTTAGAGACACCATATGTCCGAGGCGGTCATAGACGGAAACTTCAAACGTATTGTCACCGTCCTTTATCAATGGAACTTCAAGAATCATTCCGCTCCTGAGCGCCGCCCGGCCTGATGTCCACCCAGTGTCAATACTGATTATTTCCACATCATAATTTTCTACATGGTCTGTCAGGAAAGCAACCCGTGCTTTCTGGTCAGGGGTCCTGGCATCGTATCGGAAAGAAATATCAGCGCTGGCAGAAGTCTGCGCATTTGCGGCCTTTCGGGTATGATGACTGCTTGACCAGTCAATGGATTCCGCAAAGATACTGGCCCCCTCCGCCACAGCAATCATCGGATTGACATCCGTGTTGGCTCGGAGCGCCAACTGTCCGGCCACCTTATCGCGAAGCGGTTTATAATTTGTTGGCCCGCCGACAAAGACAATCATCTCAATGTCATCGGCTGTATATCCTGCTTTATCCATGGTTTCGCGCGTTACCTCAATGGTTTCGTCAATCAAATCGCTGATCAGCGCATCAAGATCTTTTCGCGCAAACGGAATATCCAGATAGAGCTCATTGCCTTCCAAATCCGTGCAGTGGAGTTGGTCTTCATCCAGCTTTATGATCGTCTCCGAATATGTTGAGAGTTCAATTTTGGCTTGCTCGGCTGCAAGTTTTCCAAGCCGGTGAACAAGACGATACCGCTCATTTACAAGGAAATCATCCGGAAGAACAAATTTGCTTCTCAGCCAAGGTATGACAATACTGTTATAAATCAGGCGGTCCCAATCGCGGCCACCGCACATTTCTTTCCCGCCCTGTGAGAGCAAGTTGACCTTACCGCCGATATTATCGGCAAGAGACACGTCAAAAGTTCCGCCGCCGAGATCATAAACCAGGAAGACGCCCTCGCGGCTGCTGGTACGCATAACGCTCATGACGGCAGCAACAGGCTCTTGTACCAACGCAACTTTTCCAATCCCCGCACGTTGTGCCGCCTCTAATGTGGCATCCTTTTTCATTTGGTTAAAGGCTGCGGGTACGGTAATGACAGTTGCGGTTTCCGGATCGCTGCGGATTTCTTCCGGCAAATACCCAAATAACACTTTCAATATTTCAGCACTACATTCCTCCGGCGTCCAATGTAATCCAGCCCCCTTGAGAAAACGCTCCTTCGTGCCCATATAGCGCTTGAAAAGCGTTGCGCCGTTTTCCGGATGTGCCGCAATCTGATCGTATGCACGGCGCCCATAGTATCGATTTCCTCTGCGGTCTACAAATATCGCGGTAGGCGTGACGTCATTCTGTTCCGGGCTTTTCCAGACGTGAACCGCGCTGCCGTCATAAGAGCAAATTGCACTGTTTGTCGTTCCCAAATCAATCCCCACATAATGCTTCACTCTTCACGCCTCCTCAGTATTACGGTTCCGGTTTTTTGCACTTTATTGTCGGCCATGATGACCGGCTCGATCATTTGAGTCACAACAAGAGATTCGTTTGGCTCAAAATCATCAAGGTTCAGTGCAAAAACCGGCATACCCGCATCGTAATCCTGCTCCTCAAAATTAACAACGCGCAATCCAGCGGTATTAAGAGCCGCCTCTACTCTTTTGCTAAACCAAGAGTACTGACTCTTGAATTTTTGACTATTCATGTCATCAAGCATTTTCGCAATGCGCTCAAAGGTGTGCCGAAAACGCCATTCCTCAACGGCGATTTCAGCAATTACCTTAATGTACTGGTCAACACTTGTTTCATCCATAACGAAACACCTGCTTTTACTGTTCATAAACATGACCTATCAAAGGTTTATTTGTGTATTTTAATATAGCATCTTTCCGAGCGTAGTTCAAGCTAACCGGTATGGCAGCGTACCGTCCATCACCCCAGACGGTGAACCCTGTCAATGATAATTTTTTGTTGCGTGATTTTGGGGGGGAGAACAAATATGATAGGAAAGCGCATCAGCAGCGCTCCACATTGTCATGTATCCGCTGTTAGCCTTATAAGATTCGTTGATTATGATGGGAATACCTACGACCGCCACAAGCGGCGCCAGTACAAGCAGGAACTGTTTTTTCCACGACTTTTTCATGGCAGTGCCTCCTGTTCCGATCTCTTTCTCTCGTCCCCCGCCGCAGGGGGTTGCAGGAATGTAGAAGAAACACATCTGCTTTTTCTGCGTTCCTGTGCCAAAAGGAAGTCTGTGCCGCATACCAGTGCAGGCTTCCTTTTGCATTTTCTGACCAGGCATATCAAGTTGCATTTTGCAGTTTGTATATGCACCTGCGAGGAAAATGAGGGATTTCAAAGGGAATATTCCCTTTGGCGCTGGGTTTCCAATAGGGGCGCGCAGCATTCCTGTTGGCACACGATTTTGCTTGCAAAGTCTAGTGTGTTATACCTTTTGCGACC
>CAMDZY010000097.1 GCA_945910975.1 uncultured Clostridia bacterium
GGCCGTAGTGATCGCGCCGTTGTCCCAATCGTGACCCAGCGCAGGAACCTCTTTTTGTGCAGTAAGCACTGCATTACATACGGAGCAGTGGCTACCCTCGGTCTTGCCGGATGCGGTGCAGGTCGGTGCAACTGCCGGGTCGGTGACCACGGTATGGTCAACCTTTGCAATCACTTCTGTTCTGGTTTCGCCGCAACGCGTACAGGTATAGGTCTTGATGCCTTCCGCAATACAGGTTGCAGACTTTGTAATTGTGCCATTGTCCCATGCGTGCGCGCCGATCGGAGCATTGGTATCATAGCGATATTCGGTTCTGGTTTCTACCTGGCGCGTACTGCCGGCTGTGACCTGATTTTCGCTCCAATTGCTCCAGTCGCCCCACTTTTCATAGGTGAACTGTTTGCGATAGTCTGTGTAGCTTCTTGTATAGACCGGCACATAGAAGTATAGATATGTATCGTAGCACACACTGGATTGGTTGTAGTACGCATACCATACAAAGCCGTTCTTCGAATAGGATTCCAGTGAGCTGGGAGCTGTTGTGCTGTAGAAGGCATGGAAACCGGTGTAACGGGAGGTATACTGGTCATTGATCCAACGGTATACCGGAGGCCCGCCATAATGTGAGCCATCATTGTTCACGCCATTGTAGCACCAGTGCCAATAGATGTAGCCTTTCGTATTGTCGGAGCCGACCGTTCTCTTGGTTGTTGCAGTTTCCGATGCGGTCGGTGCAGATTTATGGTACTGATTATAAAAGCTGTTGGATGTATCGAATCCGCCGGGGAAGTTGGCATATTCCACATTACCGGAGCCGGACTGCACCCAAGTGCTGCCGGTCTGTTCGTAGCCGTTCATGGAGGTGTCATAAGAGGTGGTCTTTACGCGATCTCTGTAGCGATAAACCGTTCTGGTCTGGATTCTGGAGGCCTCCATTCCCTCGGGAGGTGCTTCGGTGCTCCAATCGCTCCAGGCGGGGTCGGGGTACTCTTTGTAAGAATCGCCGCAGGCCGAGCAGGTGTAGAGCGTGTAGCCAAGGGTCAGGCAGTCGCCTTTTATCTGTTCTGCAACATAGTTATGTCCGGTTGCCTCTGTGTAATTATCGACCTTGGTTACGCCGCAGACGGTGCAGGCAAAGGTGGTGTAGCCCTTTTCCGTACAGGTGGGCGGGGTGACTGTGCCTTCGTTATAACGATGGCCGGCAGCATCGACATAATTGTCGACCTTGGTCGCGCCACAGACGGTGCAGGCAAAGGTGGTGTAGCCCTTTTCCGTGCAGGTGGGCTGGGTGACGGTGCCTGCGTTATAGGTATGGCCGGTCGGGTCAACATAGTTGTCCACATACTGTTCCCCACAGCCGGTGCAAGTGTAGGTAGTATAGCCCCTCTCCGTGCAGGTAGGCGGTGTGACGACGCCTGCGCCATAGCTATGTACGTGGACAGAATCCAGATTCCACCGCTGCGCATCCCCCCAGTTTGGCGTCCAGCACTGAATGTTTCTGCCGTCCTCCATAATGCCGCCGCTGACATCCAACGCCAAACTGTTGCACTTGGAAATCAGCACATAGGTGCCGTCATAGGCAACGACTGACCATCTTTGTGCATCTGTGTCGTTCGAGGCATACTGTAAAATATTGGTGCCATTGACAGTGGCGGCGCCACTCACATTCAGAACCATTCCGGAGTTCACGTTTGTGATGGTATAATAGCCGTCATCGTTCCATGTAAATCTAAATTTCTGGCTGTCTTTGTCACGTGCAGACCAAAGGTGGACATTTTTGCCGCTCTCAGTCGATGCTTCGGCAATATCCAATCTGAAGCCTGTATTGGAGGAATTGGTGATGCGGTAGATTCCATCCGGAATTACCGCCTGACGGGTCAGAACCCACTTCTGCGCCGTAGTTGCATTGGGCGTGTAGCACTCGATGTTCTGTCCGTCCGTCGGCTGACCGCCGCCGGTCATGTCCACCGCCAAACCGTTGCACTTGGCGATGATCATGTAAGAGCCGTCACCGTTGTCGCGCAGGCTCCATTGCTGGGCGGTGCCGCCGTTGTATGTGCATTGCCAAAGATTCGTGCCGCTTTCTGTTTTGGCGTACGGCACATCCAGATAATGGCCGGAATTCAGGTTCTGAATGGTGTAGATGCCGCTGCCCATGTAATAGAAAACCCATTTTTGGCTGTTGCCATTATTGGCCTTCTGAACCTGGACATTATTTCCGCTGTCTTTTCCCGAATTTTCGACATCAATGCAAAAGGTGGCATCTGCCAGATTTCCCAATGCGAAAACGCCGCTGGGAATCACCGCGCCGCCGTCCGGAATGCTGGGTTCGGTGGAGCAGGAGGTAAAGCCGGGGAAGTGGCGCACGGAATTGACGTAGGATGCGAAGGAGGAATAGCCGAAGCTATTGTTGATATCCCAGTTCCACATCTTTACCGAGTTCGACCACATACGGTCGATCAGGTTATAGGTGCGGTTGCCGTCGGTGCCGTTCCAGACCTGGCTTTCAGTGTTCCAGCCTGCCCAGTCGCCCCAGATCAGGAAATAACCGCCGCCCATGCGCGAGTCATTTTGTCCGAGGGAGAACTTGTTCTGATTTGCAATCGGTGTATCAACGGTATAGAGCTTACCGGGATTCCAGCCGCCGCCCTGGCTGCCGGCATCATTATAATAACACGTTGGCTTGCACGTATCGCCGCAGCCGGAATAAATCCAGTCTTCCGTGGCATGGTGGAACGCCCACTGGAGGCAGTTCCTATCACGCGCATCGCCTTGCGAGCTGTTGTAACGAAGCACATAATAGGTGAAGTTATTGATGCAGTTGTAAACTGTCCGTCCGTCGCTAACATATCTATCTACAGTTGCATTCTTAGAATTGTCCCAAACGCAGATCTGCAAATTCGGATCCAGTGCCACAGAGGAGCTGCCATAGAGGTAGTCATTGAAGGCACGCACGGAGTAGCCCTGATTGCGGAGCATCGAGGTGACCTCGTTGATGTAGCTGACGAAGGTAGAATAGTTCAAGGTGCCACGGATTTCATCCGCGCCGATGTTCATCTTGCGGCAGCCAAGATCCTTGAAGAACTTGGCATAGCCGTCGATCAGTGCCAAGGACAGATTCTTGGTGTAATCGTTGGTGATGTCCAGGGTGCCCCAGTTGCCGGAGGAAGTATTGCTATAGCCGGAGTTCCACCAATAGAGCTTGGAGGGACGGTCGGAGTAATTCTTTCCGTTGTAGTTAAAGGTAAACCAGTTGTTGGCGCCGGAGGAGGTGTAGCGGTCGATCAGGTAATCGCAGTGGCCGGGCACATCCACAGCAGGGATGATTTCGATGTGATACTTCTTTGCCGTTGCCACAATGTCGCGAATCTGCGAGGCACTATAGTTGCTGCTGGCATTGGGGTCAGGATAACTGCTTGCCCAAGAAGCCGCCTTATAGCCGCAAATCCAGCTGAAATCATTGCCGTTGGCATCTGCACCGTCCGACCAGATGTTCATATGGATGCCCTGGTCTTCGGTCATGTGCAATTCCAGTGCGTTGTAGCCCATCCAAGACATTTCGCGGATCAGGTTCTTGATCCACTCGACCGACCAATACTTTCTGGCGCAGTCGAGCTGAACCGTACGTTCCCTTGTGTCAGGGCCGTCTGTTATGGTGCAGCAATCAACGGCGCTGTTGCCATTGACGATCATGCTCTTTAACACGGTCTGCAAGCCATAGTGCAGGCCGTTGTAGCTGTAATCGCCGTAGTAGCTGTCCACGCTGCCGGTGGAATAATAGACCTTGATATTGTTGGTGGTGACGGCGATTCTGTAGCTTTCCGCGCCCAGATCGGACGTTGGAACCAGCACAATATCGCCCTTCTTTGCTTCCGACTCTGCACCATAAACAATGGGCATTGTCTTGCCGCCAGGTTTTCCGGCTGCATAGAAGCTTGCTGCTGCAACCTGTGCAGTTTCTAGCAACTTGCCGCTTGGCGCGCCATTTGACACGACAAACATCCGTGCCGTGGTGGCCAATGTAAAGCTGCCACTTCCGGCGCTGTAGCTGTCCACAAGACTGGACACTGCACCGTTATTGGCAGCCACTGCCGGCACTGCAAACATACCAAATATGATTGCAACACACAGCAAGCAAGAAATAATACGTTTCATCATTGAGATCAAACCCCTTCTCTTCTCAATAATTTTTTGCAGGGGTATTATACATCAGCCTTTCCCAATTTGCAACCATATTTGCAGTATTTTTTTAATATTTTTGCACTATTGTCTTTTACATTGCCGTGTTTTTCCCTTGTTGGGGCGCCATATGGCGCATATTCGTGACCATATCGTCAAAATTTTTCTCGGCGTCTTTTGCTTTTTGGGCAACTTGCCTATATCTTTTGCCCAAGACTGCAACCTCCGTTTTGAATATTTATTCGTAATAACTTGATGTGATTTGCATGAACCGATCCGGCCTGTTACAATTTTACACATTTTGGAATTGCGCATTTTCCGAAAACTTGGGAAGCTCCGGATAAATTGGGTACGCAGATCGCGCCGTCCGGTTTTTCGTCAAATTATGCAAAAGACGCGCGGGAATCCTGACGAATTTCAAACGGATTTTGTGCGATTTGACGGAAAAGATGCAAGTAAGCTGCGTGCCAAGGCGTCAGGCGTAATTAAATCGGAGGTTCCCCTGAAATAACACTTGTGCTTTTTGCCATTATGGTGTATACTATCAGTAAGTGTAGGCATATTGCCCCAAATTGCAAGGAGGTATCACTATGACACGCATAAACACCGGCAATGGCGTTATCACCATTAGTAACAACGTTTACACCACGATCGCCGGTATTGCTGCTACCAACTGCTTCGGCGTCAAGGGCATGGCCATCCGCTCGATGAAGGACGGACTGGTTCATCTGCTGCGGCGGGAAGCAATCGGCAAGGGCGTCCGCGTTACGTCAAACGATGACAATTCAATTTCAATTGATCTGCATATTATGGTCGATCACGGTATCAACATCTCCGCTGTTGCCGATTCCATCATCTCTCAGGTTCGCTATGTTGTGACCAAAAACACCGGCACCGAGGTTAAGGCCGTCAACGTTTTGGTCGACTCTATTGTTCTGGACTAAGCACGTACGGAGGTTAACACAGTGATTCACACAATCGACGGAGCAGTGTACAGCAAGCTGATCATCAGCGCTGCCGCTGCAATTGAACAAAATAAACAGCCTATCAATGAATTGAATGTCTTCCCTGTCCCTGACGGGGACACCGGCACGAATATGAGCATGACCATTCACTCTGCGGTCGCGGAGCTGCAACGTCTGTCCTCCCCTACCCTGAGCAAGGTTGCAGACACCACTGCTTCCGCCCTGCTGCGGGGTGCGCGCGGGAACTCCGGCGTCATTTTGTCGCTGCTGTTCCGCGGAATGTCCAAGGCGATGAAGGGTGCGGAGGAATGCGACGGTATTCTTTTGGCACAGGCGATGACCATGGGCACGGAGGCCGCTTATAAGGCCGTTATGAAGCCCGCCGAGGGCACGATCCTCACCGTTTCCCGACTTTCCGCCGCAGCGGCCATGGACGCCGCAGCCGAATGTGACGATTTTGAGTCGGTTTTGCAGGTTGCCATCAAGGCAGCAGATGCTGCGCTGGCCGACACTGTAAACCAAAACCCCGTACTGAAAAAAGCAGGCGTTGTGGATGCAGGCGGCAAGGGGTGGCTTACCATTTTGGAAGCGATGCTCAAAGCGCTGCGCGGCGAGGAATTCCAGGTGGTGGAAGCCCCCACCGAGGTCAAGGAGCAAGCCGATTTTTCCGACTTCAACACGGAAGATATCACCTTCAGCTATTGCACGGAGTTCATCGTTTCCCGCGAGAACGAAAAGGATCCGGACGAATTGCGGCAATTTTTGAGCCAGCTGGGCGACAGTCTGGTGCTGGTGGACGATGATGAGATCATTAAGGTTCACGTTCACACCAATCACCCCGGCACGGCACTGGAAGAAGCGCTGAAATACGGCAGCTTTGTCAAGGTGAAAATTGAGAATATGCGCCTGCAACATACCCAAAAGGTGCTGGATGAAGCCGAGCGTGCGGAGCCCACGCCAAAAATTGCGGCGCCGGAAAAGCAGTTCGGCGTGGTTGCCGTATGCGCAGGCAGCGGGATCGCATCCATTTTCCGGGAACTGGGCGCAGACGGCATTATCTCCGGCGGGCAGACCATGAACCCCTCTACGCAGGATATTCTCACGCAGATCAATCAGACGCCTGCCGAGGTTGTTTTTGTTCTTCCCAACAATAAAAATATCATTATGGCGGCAGAGCAAACCGTGGAATTGACGCAGAAAACCGTTGTGGTCATTCCCTCTAAGACGATTCCCCAAGGCATCACCGCTCTGCTCAGCTTTGATCCCACCGCGTCCACGCAGGACAACACGGATGCAATGAGCGAAGCAATGTCCGGCGTGGAAACCATGCAGATCACCTACGCCGCGCGTGATTCCGATCTGGACGGCTACAACATCCACGCGGGCGATTATCTGGCGCTGTATGGCAGCAGTTTGTTTGACACCGGCAAGGATGTTACCGTTCTGCTGCGCCATCTGGCCGAAAAGGTGCGCGAGGAACAGCGGGAGTATATTACCATTTATTATGGGGAAGATTTGGACGAAGCCAGCGCGCAAAGCGCACAGCAGATTTTCTCCGAAGTCTGCCCCGATGCCGATGTCGCACTCGTCAACGGCGG
>CAMDZY010000098.1 GCA_945910975.1 uncultured Clostridia bacterium
AACTTAAAACAAAACTGACTCCGCAAGAAATGCGAAATCAGTAAGTTACTTGAAATTTAATAAGAGCCCTTTTTGTACTGTCCATACAATTTGGATCAGTTCAAATTTGAAGAATTAAAATTATAAAAATCCGATTTGTCAACCGGATTATCATTTTTGTAATTCCGCAAAAAAGCCGGACACGAATTGTGATACGCATTATATCACAATTCGTGTCCGGCTATGGTGCGGAAGAGGAGACTTGAACTCCCACGTCAGTTGACACACGCACCTCAAACGTGCCTGTCTACCTATTCCAGCACTTCCGCATACATATTTTGCTTAGATATTATATCTTTTTCCTCGCGATTTGTCAATACTTTTTTCGAAAATGATCAAAAATTTTTAGAGAAAAGGGCGTTGCTTCTTTACAATATGCCGCGCCATGGCGGAGAATCGGCGTCCGGCTTGTGCTTTGCAAAAACCGGACGCCGATTCTAACGCAATGAAGTGCTATTGTATCATTCTTGCCTGTTTTTTCTTTTTGCTTTTCTGCACAGCAATCAACACGACAAGAAGGACAAGCAGCAAAGTACCACCCAGCACCACATACAGCCACAGGTGCACGCTGACTTCTTCGCCATGTCCGTTTGCACCCGCGCGCAGTCGAATATCATATTTTCCATCACCATCTTTGTCGATGTTAAGCGTGCTTTTTTCTGAAACTGCTGCAACCGTGTCAATGCGCGTTCGCTTTGTAATCCGAATGTTCTCAAATCGGCGGAAATCATTATACACCCCGTTTGCATCCATGAAGCCGATGGTGTAGTCCATTCTGCCGCTACCTGTACCTTCAATCTCAATATCATACGCTGCGCCCTCTTTTAAGCGCAACACCTTAACCGAATCATCCTCCTGCTCGGCGCTTTCTTTTTCATTTTCTTCGAAACTCAAGGTGCCAAAGCTCGTTCTGAAATTCTGTTCTTTTCCATCGGAGGCAAGCACTTCTCCGTTGTACGACACGCAAACCGTAACAGGGCAAGCAATACGAATGTAAATATATTTTTGCCCGTTAATTTGATCTGCCACATCGTCAAAGAAGAAAATCAAATCGTCAGAATCTGACACTTCATAGTGATAACCATCGCTTGCCATGTGTTCCATCAGGTTCTGTGCATCCGATTTGTCATCATACATTTCTTCAAAGAAGCCAAGTGTATAAATGACAACGCCGCTTTCCTTGATTTCCTCCGCGAAGGAAATCAGCGCATCGTCTGTTTTACCGTGATTCGGCATACCATCGCTCATAAGAACGATAATCTTTTTCTCTGCATTGCTATCATTGAGCATTGTCCACGCTTCAGACAATCCGGCTTCAATATTGGTTTCACCGTCCCCGCCGATAGTGTCAATCACTTCTTTCAGATAGCTTTTGTCTGTCGTAAAATCCGCATTTCTTACTGCTTCGCTTTCATAGGAAACGATGCCAATTCGTGCATCTTTTTCAAGCACGGTGTCCACAAATTGTGCCGATGCCTTTTTGGTTTCTTCCATCGGTGTGCCTTCCATGCTGCCCGAAGCATCCAGAACCAAGACAATATCGCGCTTGTTTGTGTTGGGCAAATATTCGCCCCATTCGCAGATAAAGCCGCATTTGCCTTCTTCGCTTACATCGCCAAAGTTCGCGTCATTCCATCCGCCATCCGTGTATTGGTGAAAGTACATACCGTAATTCTCAGGGCCTTTTGTCTTGTAAGCAGTGTTATTGGGTTCTTTGGCATTCCAATTTGTATAGGAAACCGGCTCACCATTTTGCCACTGCCACGTGCCTTCCTCATCCTGGTCAGTAAGGCCGAAGTAGGCATCTGTATAATCCGGATGATTCTGTAAATAGGAATTGAGGAAAGCATTCTCCTCGGCACTGGTGACGGTCGCCAGATAACCGCCGCGCTCCTCGCAATAATGCGCCGCATCGATCCATGAAGTTACTGCACTCAAGTGATATATGTAGTAGTAATGTCCGTTAAACTCCACAGCATCCTCGGGAATATCCGACATATTGAAGTCGCTGCCTGCCATCTTGGAATCTGATGCATCTTCCACCGTATGCTCTTTTTTTGCTTCCTCTTCACTAATTATTCCAATTATTTCCATGGTATCTTCCACAAACGGGATATTAGCAACCTTGAAATACACGAGCAATCCAAGTACAACACTTGCCAACACAGCCAAAATTAGAACCGTAAGCAAAATGATCTTAAAAATTCTGCCTGCACTTTTTCTTGCACCGGTCGCCTTTTTTGCAGCCATTTTTTCTTCTTTCGGGGATAAGACCATTGTTGTCGCCGCAGGCTGCCATTGCCCGGCAAAGCTCTGTGCCTGGCAGTTTGGGCATCGACCACTCTGGGGATCCAACTTTGCACCGCATATTCCGCAAAAATTAGCCATTCTCCGTTCCTCCTCTGTCGGCATACAGAAGAGCCGCGAACCGGTGTTTGCGTTCGCGGCTCTTGCAATATTAAGCCATGTACTTATTAATCAGGTTGTCGACAACCGGGACTTTAACAGTACCCTGGCGGAACGCCTTGACACCGAGTGTGATAAACAATACCGTTTGGATCAGTCTTAGTGCGGAAACGACGGCCAAAACGATTCTGTCTAAAACAGCAATACTAAAGTCGCCTTCGAAAATGCGTGCCAGCTTGTCAATAAAGCCGATCATATCCGGAATCAGGTTGATTGCTTCAACGGCAAACGAAAACAGAAGCATGGTTGCAACTGCTTTCACAGCGCTTCTTCTTAACCACGGATTCTCTTCAAACAGCAGTACGTAGCCGGCCAAAATAATTGCGGGTACATAACCACCGAGCAGCCCTACAAAATAAATTGCAGCTGCAAGCATTCCTGCTGAAAGTCCGATTCTTGTTCTTTGCATATGAATTACCTCCATTCATTCTCCTGAAAAACTTTGCATACGAAAAATTTTCGCAGTGCACATCTTAAATTTACCGAAAAGCGATATGTGCGCCTCTCTTACAGCATCTGCCCGCATTCCGTGCAAAAAGATAGCGACGCATCAACCACGCTGCCACATTTCGGGCATTGTTTGGTTGCCGGTACATCGGCATACGCAACGTTTGGCGCGGCCTGCTGCACCATTTGACGGCCACACACTGTGCAGAAACGTGCGCCCTTTTTCACCATGGAGCCGCAGCTGTTGCATCTTACCATATCGTCAAGATTCACCGGCTGTGCCTTTGGCATGGCCATCCCACAGGCACTGCAAAATGCAACACCGACCGGAACCTCCGCGCCGCACTGCGGGCATTTGACGATTTTTTTGATGTCCTGAATCTTTTGACGGCACTTCTGGATTTTCTGGTTTGATTCGTTGATTGCATCGATCATGGCGCGGAAGTCTTCTTCGCCGTCCTGCGGATGCATGGCTGCATAGAGCTTACCGATTTGAAGGTAGTTGTTATTGATTTTATTTTCTTCCTCAGAAATTGTCGAATTTAGCTTTGCAATATCCGACAAATCTTTTGCCTTTTGTACTGCTTTTGCGGTAGTTTCAGAGGCTTTCTGTCCCAAATTATCCCAAAATGCCATTTGAATTCCTCCCGTTTCGGATAAAGATCTTAGAAGGACGCGGGTTTCATGCCTGCTCGATTTCCTTCGTTATTTAATAGTATACTGTGCGTACCAAAAAAAGTCAAGTGATATTGACGAATTTTGGCGAATTTCAATCGGCGGAATATAATTTAGGGAGCCTTCCTGATGAAAGGCTCCCCATTTTGGTTCGGTTCTACAGATTATTCGGCGTCCTGATTGTCGTCTGCAACAGGAGCAGTCAGAGCGCGGATAGACAGAGAAATTCTCTTTGCTTCCTCATCGATGTCGATGATCTTTGCATCCACTTCCTGACCCTCGGACAGAACGTCTTCCGGCTTGCCAATGCGGCGGTCAGCGATCTGGCTGATGTGAATCAGGCCGTCCACGCCGGGAATGATCTCAGCAAAAGCGCCGAAGGTCATCAGCTTTGCGATCTTGACCTTTGCAACATCGCCCACGGAGAACTTTGCCAGGAACTGGTTCCAGGGGTTCATTTCGGGGGTCTTGTAGCCCAGGCTGATCTTTCTCTTTTCCGGGTCAAAGGAAATGACATACACATCCAGCTTGTCGCCAACCTTGACAACATCGGCCGGGCTCTTGATGCGCGACCAAGACAGCTCGGATACGTGTACCATGCCGTCCACGCCGCCGATATCAACAAATGCGCCATAGGAGGTCAGGGACTTCACGGTGCCCTGATACTTCTTGCCGACTTCGATATTTGCCCAGATTGCTTCTACAGCAGCCTTGCGTTCTTCGGATGCGACTGCACGGATGGAACCGACAACTCTGTGGCGAGCGCGGTTGACCTCGGTGATCTTCATCTTGGCAGGCTTGCCTTTGAGTGCGGACAGTTCGCCACCCTTTGCAACGCCGGACTGGGAAGCGGGGATAAATACGCGAACGCCCTTATAGTTGGCGACCAAGCCGCCCTTGTTTTCCTCGGTAACGGTAGCGGTGACAACCGTCTTGTTTTCGCAGGCTGCTTCCACTTCGTTCCAAATCTTTTCGCCCTCCAGCTTCTTCTTGGACAGCTGTACGGTGCCTTCTGCGTCGTTGACACGGACAACGAATACTTCGATTTCATCGCCAACCTTCAACACATCCTCCGGCTTCAAAGCAGGATCGGAACTTACTTCATCAACGGGAATGTAGCCGGCGTGTTTGGTGCCCAGATCGACCTGGACTTCGGTGGAACCGATTGCGACGACGGTGCCAAGTACCTTATCTCCTGTATTTAAAGTCTTGATAGATGCATCGAGCATAGCTTCAAAGCTTTCCTCCATTGCAGTATCAGCAGTATGAATTTCGCTCATAGTCTTATTGACCTCCTTTATAATCCACGCGGGAGTTGATGCTCCAGCAGTGATGCCAATATTGGCGGCATTCTGAAAATCCTCCGGACGCAGCTCTGAGGCATTGTCCACCAGAAAAACCCTTGCGCAGCTTTGCTGGCAAATGGTGGCCAATCTGCCGGTATTGGAGCTTTTTACATCCCCGACAACGATGACAGCATCACACTGCTTCGCGATGGTGGCGGCCTCTGTTTGTCTGTTTTCAGTTGCTCTGCATATTGTATCAAAAATTTTGTGGTTTGTACATACTTTTTTTACGATTTTTTCGCATTTTTCCCACAAAAATTTTGTAGACGTGGTTTGAAAAACCATGGAAATCGGCAAATCCCTGTTCTTCTCATCCGCGTTCAGCCAATTTTCCAATTCTTCCGGCGATTCAAACACCTGTGGGTGCTTGCAGCAACCGGCGATGCCGACAATTTCGGGGTGCGACCTTGTGCCGATGATAACAGGAATCCGCCCATCCTCCTCGGCAGCCATGACAAGCCGGTGAATTCGCATCACAAAGGGACAGGTTGCATCGATCACCTCAAGCCCACGCGCCTGAAGCTGCTCATACGTGCGCAGTGGCACGCCGTGGCTGCGGATGATCACTGCGCTGCCATCCGGAATTTCCTCCACATGATCCGCCATGCGCACACCTTGTGCGTCAAAATGTTCCACAACGTGGCGGTTGTGAATGATTGGCCCAAGCGTTACGGCAGATTTTCCCTCGCGGACGGCGTTCTCCACCATTTCAACCGCTCGATTGACGCCGAAACAAAATCCGGCACTTTTTGCGACTTTAATACTCATATCATTTCCTCAGACAATAGCATTTTTCCATCATCTCTTCCGTCAACTGCTCCAATTCCTCTTTGGGTATGTGGCGAGAGGACGTTTTAATCTGATACGGCTCGCCGAAGCGAATCTGAATGGGATGGAAAAACTTTTTGTCTTGTGTCAGATACACCGGAACAACCGGAACATTGCAGCGTGAGGCCAGCAGCACTGCGCCGCCCTTCGGCTCTGATTTCTTGCCGTCGCGAATGCGGGTTCCCTCCGAAAAAATCAACAGGGATTGGCCGGATTTCAACGTTTTCATTGCAGACATCATCGCCGCCGTATCATCGCCGTCCCGATTGACCGGAAATGCACCGAGTTTTCCAAGCAAAAATCCAATGACCGGGATTTCCAGCAATTCTTTTTTCGCCATAATACGAAATAGCCGATACGGATGCGCAGCAATAGCGAGATAAATCACATCGGTAGCGGCACTGTGGTTGCACACCATCAGATAAGGCTCCTGCGGAATATTCTGCTTGCCTGATACGTGCCAGCGGGGGTGGGCGATGTGCAGCAGCAGCCAGAGAGGGTAATAAATAAACCGATAAAACAATCTTGACTGCTTAATCATAATTTGATTCGCTCCTGAATAATGGATTTTACCGCAGCGATGCTCTGCTGCAGATCCATGTTGCCGGTATCCAGGCGCACGGCGTCACGGGCACACTTCAGCGGCGCCAATGCTCTGTGTGTATCCTGATAATCCCGTTGCTCCAAATCCCGCAGAACGTCTTCAAAGCGTGTTTTGGCGTCCTTTTGCTGCAATTCGGCAAAACGCCGTCTTGCGCGCACCTCCGCTGAGGCAGTCAGGAAGATTTTTACATCCGCATTCGGCAACACCACAGTACCAATATCGCGGCCATCCATGATTACATGATGACTCTTGGCTGCATCGCGCTGCACATCCAGCAAAAAGTCACG
>CAMDZY010000099.1 GCA_945910975.1 uncultured Clostridia bacterium
AAATCAGGCTGCGATTGGATGATTGTCGGACTGGGGAATCCAGGCAGCCAATATACAAAACCCCGCCACAATGTCGGCTTTCGTGCCGCAAGCCTGTTGGCGCAGCAGGAAAATATTACCATCAACCACAGCAAATTCTCTGCGCTGACTGCCATCACCACAATTGCAGAGCAAAAGGTTCTGCTGCTCTTGCCTCAAACTTTTATGAACCTATCCGGCCATGCCGTTTGGCAGGCTGCCGATTACTATAAAATCCCGCCGGAACGTGTGATTGTACTATTTGATGATATTTCCCTGCCGGTCGGCAAGCTGCGGGTGCGCCCGCACGGGTCTGCCGGAGGGCATAATGGCGTGAAGTCGGTGATTTCCGGGTTGAATTCGCAGGAATTCCCCCGCGTCAAAATTGGCGTGGGCGCAAAGCCGAGTCCGGAATATGATTTGGCGGATTGGGTGCTGTCCACCTTTTCCGCATCGGAGGAAAAGGCGCTTACTCCGGCTTTGGAGTATGCGACAGACGCAGTTCGGGAAATTCTCAGCCACGGCACAGCTTCGGCAATGAATCGGTATAACGGCCTGTAGGCGTTCATACAATATTCTATATCCCGCATCACGGAAAGTGGAGATGATTTCCACTTTCCGCATTGCTGCGTATTGAAATATAAGGAGTACCTTATGGAACTTTTATGCAAGGCACTGCAAAAGCTGCCAACCTTCGTCCAGTTGGTGCAGGCGCAGGAAAAAAATCAGACCATTGCCATTTCCGGCGGTGGCCGCATCAACCAAAGCCATCTGATTGCCGCCTACCACCAACAGACCGGTCGGCCGGTGATTGCCATTTGCCAGGATGATATGGCCGCGCAGCGTGTTGCCAGTGAGCTGAAAGCCTTCTTGCAGCAACCGGTGGAACTGCTTCCGACGCGCGATTTGACTTTTTACGACGCATCCGGTGTGTCACGTGGTTGGGAGCAAAAGCGCCTGCGGCAGCTTTACCGGTTAGCATCCGGGCAGACACGTGTGCTGGTACTTTCCTATGAAGCAGCCGCGTTGCGTACCATGCCGAAAAGCACGCTGTTTTCCTCCGCCATTTGGCTGCGGCAGGGTGGGCAATATGACATGGAGCAGCTTATTCAGCGGCTCATCTGCGCAGGCTACACCCGGTGCAGTCTGGTGGAGGGCGTGGGACAATTCGCAGTTCGCGGCGGAATTCTCGATGCTTTCTCTCCCGGCAGCGACCAGCCGGTGCGCGTGGAATTTTTTGGCGATGAATTGGACGCGATGGGCTATTTTGACCCACTCACGCAACGTCGTACGGAAAACATTGACGAGCTGTTGCTTCTGCCGATCTGTGAAACACAGCCGAGCCTACATCCGGGCGGCTTGGAGGGGCTTTGTCAGAATTTGCGTGATTTGATTGCCCGTCAACAGCGGCGCAAGCGCCCGAACACTGCGCTGATCCAAACACTTGAGCAGGATTTGCAGCGCTTCCAGGAGCATCTGCCATTGACCGCAGCCGACCGCTATATGGCTCTGATTTATCCGGACTTTGCCTGCGCAACAGATTATTTTCCAGCGGAAAGCACTGTCTTTTTCTGTGATCACGGCAACCTGCACCGCGCTGCCGACCAGCGTATGCAGGAATTGGGGATGCAATTGGACAGCTTGCTGCAAAGCGGCGTTTTATATGGCGAATTGTGCGACTTTTCCCGCCAGTGGGAGGACTTTTGCGCGGATATTCGAGGAAAAATGGCGGTATTTTTGGATGCTTTTCTTTCCGCCGCCTACCCCGAGTCCCTTCCCCCAAAGCAACTTCTGGATTTGACCGCCAAACAACTGCCCGCTTACGGTGGAAATCTGGAAACCGCCGTCAGTGATTTGCGCTTTTATCAGAAGCATGATTACGCTACGCTCGTCCTCTGCGGCAACCGTCGTCGGGCTGAGATCCTTGCGGGGATGCTGCGCGACCAGAATCTGTCTGCGATGCTGGCCTTTCCTGCCACGCATTTGCCGCAGCCGGGACAGATTTTGCTGGTTGAGGGCAATATTTCCAACGGCATGGAGTATCCGGAATTAAAATTTGCCGTACTGACCGAAGGCCAGCTGACAACACGTCCGGAGAAAAAGCGTGCCAAGCCAAAAAAGACAAGCAATCGGCAAAAGCTGAAATCCTTTACCGACCTCTCCCCCGGCGATTTGATCGTTCATGAATACCACGGCATCGGTCGCTATGTGGGCATGGAGCAAATGAAAATCGACGGCGTTATCAAGGACTATGTCAAAATTGCCTATCAGGGAACGGACACGCTGTATGTCCCGGCGACGCAGTTGGATTTGATTTCCAAATACATCGGAAACGGCGAGGCCGCAAGCGTAAAGCTCAACAAGCTCAGCGGCGATGCCTGGCGCAAGACCAAAGCCCGCGCAAAGGCCGCTGCAAAGGATATGGCCGCCGGATTGATTCAACTTTACGCCGAACGCAAGCGCCGTCAAGGCTATGCGTTTGCCGAGGACAGCCCGTGGCAGGCAGAGTTTGAGGATAGCTTCCCCTATGAGGAAACCGACGACCAGCTGCGGTGCATCGCAGAAATCAAAAACGATATGGAATCCCCTGTTCCGATGGACAGACTGCTTTGCGGTGATGTGGGCTTCGGCAAAACGGAGGTCGCCTTGCGCGCCGCCATGAAAGCAATGCTGGATGGCAAACAGGTGGCAATTCTTGTACCTACAACCGTTCTTGCCCAGCAGCACTATGTGACCTGCGTCAACCGTTTTCACGGATTTCCGGTCAATATCGATGTCCTTTCCCGCTTTCGCACGCCGGCACAGTTGAAAAGAACCGTTGCCAGTATGCGTAACGGTACCGTGGATTTGGTCATCGGAACGCATAAGCTGCTGCAAAAAGATATTACATTTAAAGATCTCGGTCTTTTAATTGTGGATGAGGAACAGCGATTCGGCGTAACGCACAAAGAAAGATTAAAGGAACTTTCTCGCGGCGTGGACGTCCTAACCTTATCCGCCACGCCGATCCCGCGTACGCTGAATATGGCGCTGTCCGGAATCCGTGATATGTCTACCATTGAGGAACCGCCGCAGGATCGGTATCCCGTGCAGACCTTTGTGATGGAGCACGTCGAGCCGGTTTTGCTCGATGCCATGCGGCGTGAAATTGAGCGGGGCGGGCAGGTCTACTATCTGCACAACCGTGTGGAAACCATTGACCAGTGCGCGGCAAAAATCCAGCAGCAATTGCCGGAGGTTCGCATTGGCATTGCCCACGGGCAGATGAATGAGGAGCAGCTCAGCGATGTGATGCAGGATATGGCAGACGGTGAGGTGCAAATTCTGGTCTGTACCACAATTATCGAAACCGGGATTGACATTCCGAATGTCAACACGCTGATTATTGAGGATGCCGATCGGCTCGGCCTTGCGCAGCTGCACCAAATTCGTGGCCGCGTCGGACGCAGTAACCGCCATGCGTTTGCCTACCTGACCTTCCGACGCGGGAAGGTGCTCAGTGAGGTCGCGGAAAAGCGTCTTGGCGCGATTCGGGACTTTGCAGAGTTTGGCTCCGGCTTTAAAATTGCCATGCGCGATTTGGAAATTCGCGGTGCAGGCAATCTGCTGGGTGCCGAGCAGTCCGGACACATGGCATCCGTCGGCTACGATTTGTATTTGAAGCTATTGGAGGATGCCGTTCTGGAAGAACGCGGCGACGTGCGGACAGCCGAGGTCGAATGCACGGCAGACCTTTCTGTCAATGCCAACATCAGCAAAAGCTATGTGTCCTCCGGCGAGCAGCGCATGGATCTGTATCGCCGAATGGCGGCCATCCGCACGTCAGAGGACGCGGATGAGCTGCTGGATGAAATTGTTGACCGCTTCGGTGACCCACCCAAGGGTGTAATGAACCTGATTGCGATTGCACTTTTACGCGCTGCAGCCGCAGCTGCGGAGATCTGCGACATCGCGCAAAAGGAAGGTACGCTGCAATTCACCGCCGTTACTGCTGATTTTGCCGCTGTTTCGGCTATGTGCGTTGTACCGGAGTACAAAAATCGCGTCTTCTTCTCTCCCAAGGGCGACAAGCCTGTGATGGTGCTGAAGCTGTCGGCCAAAGAAGATCCCTTGCGCGCCGCACAACGTTTTGTGCAACAATATGCGCTTTATCATAATCCGCCCGAACCCTGATACGATGCAGTTTTGATGCCGCAATCAGATAAATTTCATTGGAAGGTGGGAACAAATTTTAAAAAATGATTAATTTTTTAATTTGTAACGTTTTGTAATCGCAATCCGTATGGTTTTGTTCTATAATGAAAATAACCGAGCCAAACGTTTGCGTTTACTCACCTATGATCATCCATTCATCACAACAAGGCACTATATAGGAGAAAAATATGGCAAAAGGAAAATTTGAAAAAAGTCGTGTGCCTGTAGCTACACAGATGCAGGCAAAAGCAACTGAAAAAAAATCTCATGCTCTGCGCAACACGCTTATTATTTGCGGCGTGGTGCTGGTTGTTGCCGCAGCGGCTGTGCTGGGGTGGCTGTATCTGGGCAGGGATCAAACAATTGCAAAAAATGTTTATATCGCCGGAGTCAATGTTGGCGGCATGAGCAAGGAAGAGGCCATCACTGCGGTACAGGCGGTTATGGACGAAACCTATGGCAGCAATGATATGGTTGTGAAATTGCATCTTTCCGAACAGCCGAAGGATTTGATCAAAGCGACTATTGAAGAAACAGAAATTCCCACTGATCTGAGTGAATTTTTTGTTGCCGCCAGCGCGCCGGAGGTTGACCCGGATCAGCTGGAGGTTGACCCGGATTCCGTAACACCGGAGGTGGAAACAGAACCCACAGATTTGCCGCAGAATCCGGATGATCCGGAGCAGGAAGCAGATACGCAAGACGATGAAAAAACCCTGGTTTTCAAACCGACTGATGTGGATTTAAAGCTGGATGTTACCGCTGCGGTGGAAAGCGCCTATGCAATCGGCCGCGGTACCTTTGGCGTGACCGCACCGAAGGAACGCCGTGACGTGGATATCTCCAAGTACCTGACAATCGATGAAACGTACATTCGCTCCTTGGTTGATCAGGCCGCAACGGAAATCAACTCCACCTATGTTGACACTTCCGTAAAAGAGGGTACAACAGAAATTGAAGTTCCGGTCAAGCAAACGTCAGATGACAACACCGACGATGACGACGATGCGGAAAATGGCGATCAGGCGCCGAAAACAGAAAAGAAAACAGTCGATGCGCTGGAGATCACCGTTGGCAGCTTCGGCATTCAGCTTGACGCAGAGGATGTGCTGCGGCAAATTCTCGATGCATATGATGTGGCCAATTTTGAGCTGACGTACACCGTTCAGGTAGAGGCTCCGGAAGTAATCGACTTGGACGCTCTGCTGGAAAAATACGGCAAGGAAGCAAAAAATGCTTCCTTTGACAAGGATAGCTATGAGATCATACCGGAGGTAGCCGGCTATGGTTTTGACAAAGCTAAGGTTTATGATGAACTTCTGGCTGCAAAGCCCGGCGAAACCGTAGTGGTTCCGCTGACCGATGTGGAACCGCCCATCACGGCGGAACTGCTCGACAGCAGACTGTTCTCGGACGTCTTAAGCTCATATGACAGCCCGCACACTGCGATTCCCGACCGTACCCGCAACCTTGAGCTGGCCTGTGAAGCGATCAACGGCACCATCATCAAGCCGGGCAACGAATTCTCCTTTAATAACATCGTGGGCGAACGGACACCGGATAAGGGTTACAGACCGGCTACGGCTTATGTCGCTGGTGGCGAATCCAAGGAAGAATATGGCGGCGGCGTCTGTCAGGTTGCATCCACCTTGTATATGTGTGCATTGCAGGCAGATTTGGAAATCACCGAACGTACGGAGCATATGTATCGAGTCACCTATGTTCCCGACGGTCTGGACGCAACCATTTATTGGGGTTCGCTTGACTTCCGGTTCCGTAACAATACCGCTTACCCCATCCGCATTGATGCAAGTGTTTCCGGCGGATATGTGCACATTCAATTTATCGGAACGGAAACCAAAGATTACACGGTGAAGCTTTATAGCGTTTGCACCGGTACCTCGGATGACGGCACCGAATATGCTTCCTATATGCAAAAGTACGATTTGAATGGCAACTTGATTTCTGAAGAGTTGATCGATACCAGCTCGTATATGTTCCACAAACAGCAAACGAACGATACCCCGGATCCGACGGAACCGCCTACCACGGAGCCGACAGAGGAACCGACCGAGCCTTCTACGGCGAAGCCGACAGAAACGGATCCTCCCGAAACGGATCCGCCCGAAACCGATCCCCCCGAAACAGATCCTCCCGAAACGGATCCGACGACAGAGGCAACGGAGGAAACCCCGGCATCCAGCGACGAGGATCCGATTCCGGATCCTCCGGATGAGGAAACGCCCTGACAAAATCATCCCTTACGAACGCCCTCCGCGTTCGTAAGCATTGATATATTTGTAAAGACGCGATGGTGATACCATGAAATTTAACAAACGCATAAAAATATCACTCTCTTTGCTGCTTGTTCTGTCGCTTTTGGTAGCTGTCGGTTGCAGCAAGAAGGAAGATA
>CAMDZY010000100.1 GCA_945910975.1 uncultured Clostridia bacterium
CCGCAAAAAATGATTGAATTTTATTCGCCGCTATGGCGGCGAACTCTGCGAGGCTCTTTCGACACTCTGTGGGCTGCAGAGTCATAACAAAATCGCCAACGAAAGAGATTTTCATTGGCGATTTGTGTTATTCGTAATCCGCTTCTGTCCCGTTAATGTGGTGCAAAATTCGATTATTGATCATATCCAGTGCCACCAGGTTTTTGCCGCCGCCGACCACAATAATATCTGCATTCTTTTTGCTGGGTTCGACAAACATTTCGTGCATGGGCTTTACGGTGTTCAAATATTGCTCCAGAACGGATTCCAGGCTTCTGCCACGCTTTGCAACGTCGCGCTTGATTCGGCGAATCAGGCGAACATCTGCGTCTGTATCGACAAAAATTTTGATATTCATCTGGTCGCACAGTTCTTTGTTCTCAAAAATAAGAATGCCCTCAACGACAATCACCGGGCGTGGTTCGACGCGAATGGTCTGCTCTGCGCGGTTATGTATGGTGTAGTCGTAAGTGGGGCATTCGATGGATACGCCTTCCTTCAGCAGCTTCAGATGCTCGATCATCATCTGCGTGTCAAAGGCATCGGGGTGGTCATAATTCAATTTGCTGCGTTGTTCATAGGGTAACTCGTTGTGAGCGCGATAGTAATTGTCGTGGCTCAGTACGGAGATGTTATCTCCAAACTTGCGCATCAGATTTTTCATCAATGTTGTTTTGCCACTGCCACTGCCCCCGGCAATGCCAATGACGATGATATTAGACATATAATGTTATCCTCCGCATTCAATTGGTAAATACTGTAAAAACGGCCAACATTACTTGTCCTATCTCCGACCAGCGGAGATAGGACAGGAATTTTGAGCTTAGCGTTGCCCCTTGTCGTAGGGGATACCTTCTGCCTTCGGTGCCTTGGAGTTCTTGGAAGTAAACGCCAGAACGATCAAGGAAACGATGTACGGCAGCATCAGGTAAACTGCACTGGGAATCTTCAGGTCTTTGAGGAAGCCAATGCCATTGTAGACATTACCCAAAGCGCGGAACATACCGAACAATACAGCCGCACCGGCAATCTTGAACGGATGCCATGCGCCAAAGATCATAACGGCCAATGCCAAGAAGCCGAAGCCTGCGACGCCGTTTTCGAACTTCCAAACGCTGACGCCGGCGGTGATGTAGGTGATACCACCCAAGCCACCCAGGAAACCGGAGATCAAAACGCCGAGATAACGCATCTTGTACACATTGATACCAACGGAGTCAGCAGCCTGCGGATGTTCGCCGCAAGCACGCAGACGCAGACCAAAGCGGGTCTTGTACAACATGATGAAGCAAATCACCAGCATTACGACTGCCACAACGACAAACCAGTTCAGCTCAAACTTACCGATATTGCTCAGGAAGGCCTTCTTCGGCTCAATGTAGCTGATTTCGGAAGAGTGGTCGTTGGGGTTGATGGCGGTGTTCATGGACTTGACAACCACGGTTGCCAGAGCCGTGCCCAGAAGGTTCATTGCAGTGCCGACGATGGTCTGGTCAGCCTTGAAGCTGACGGAAGCCACTGCCAACAGCATTGAGAAGAGCATGCCAAGCGCTACGCTGGCCAGGAAGACGAGGAGGAACATCAAAATTCTTTCGCCAAAACCGGCCGTCGCGGAGGAATACGGTACGAAACGCATAACCAGTGCGCCGCCCAAGGCACCCATAACCATGATGCCTTCCAAGCCGAGGTTGATCACACCGGAGTGTTCAGAAACACAGCCGCCCAGAGCAACCAGAAGCAGAACAGAGGCAAAAATGAGCGTATATTGAAGCAGTAATACCATTATTTCTTACCTCCTTCAGTATTTTGCGCGGCCTCCAAGGCTTGTGCCTTATGTGCGCGCTTTTCCTCATGCTTGTCCAAACGGCCATTGATGAAGGTTTTGAAGAACAGCACGAAGCCACACAGGTAAATGATCATAGCGGAAATCAGGTCGGAGATCTGTGCGCAGTAGTGGCTCAGATCGACATAACCGCCGCCCAACGTAATGTGCTGGATGAAGTACGAGGAGAAGATGGAACCGATGGGGCTAAGGCCGCCAAGGAATGCAGCGGCGATGCCGTTGAAGCCCATGCCGGGAACGGAGGAGCTGTTGACATTCCACGGTTCGATGTCGGACAGATAATACAGGGCAGCACCCAAGCCGGCCAGAGCACCGGAGATGATCATGGTCAGGATGATGTTGCTGTTTTCCTTCATGCCGCAGTATTTTGCAGCGTTCAGGTTGTTACCGGTTGCCTTCAGTTCGTAGCCGAGCTTGGTTTTTTCCAAGATGACCCAAACGAGAACCGCAACGAGGATCGCGATCGGAATACCGATGGTGACGTATTGGTTGTTGCTGAACCACTTATCCATGCCCAGCGTGGGCAGAATGGAATCGGCGTGCTGCTTCACCAGACGGATGGTGTCCTTACCGGTCGACTCTTTTACGGTCTGCAGCAGGACGTTCGTCGAATACAGGCTGATCCAGTTGAGCATAATACCGGAGATAACAACGTTGACATTGCAGAATGCACGCAGTGCGCCGCAAATTGCAGCAGAGATCGCGCCGATGACGATGGCTGCCAGCAGGCAGACATACCAGGGAAGACCCAGGTTCAGTGCGCAAAACAGGGATGCTGCAGCGCCCAGTGTGTACTGACCGGCAACGCCGATATTGAACAAGCCGGCTTTATATGCAAACAGGACGGACAAAGAGCACATCAGCAGCGGAGCGGTCTTGGCCAGTGTCGTGCCGAGGTACTTCATGCGGGCGGGCGCGGTGGGGTAGGTCATGTAGTTTTTAATTACATTGGTAATTGCAGTCCAAGCGCCCTCAGCGTTGATCACCAACAGCGCCAAATAACCAATCAGCAGACCTAAGATGATGCAGAAAAGGGAAGAAATCAAGGTTTGGAGTCCACTGTTTCTAAGTAATGGTGTCTTTTGCTTCATGATTACTGCACCTCCGTTCTCTTTGCACCGGCCATGTAGAGGCCAAGTTCCTCAACCGTGGTCTTTTTGGGATCCAGTTCGCCGACGATCTCGCCTTCGTACATTACCAAAATACGGTCAGACAGGGACATAACCTCGTCCAATTCCAGGGATACCAACAGCACGGCCTTGCCGGCGTCGCGCTGTGCAACGATTTGCTTGTGGATAAATTCGATTGCGCCGACGTCCAAGCCACGGGTAGGCTGAACGGCGATCAGCAATTCGGGGTCCTTGTCGATTTCACGAGCGATGATAGCCTTCTGCTGGTTGCCGCCGGACATTGCGCGCGCCATGGTAATGGGGCCTTGGCCGGAACGAACGTCATAGGTTTCGATCAGGCGTTCGGCGTACTTGCGGATGTTGCCCTTTTTCAGGAAGCCCATCGGATTTGTGAATTCGGGTTCAAAGTAGCGCTGCAAAACGATATTGTTTTCCAGCGAATAGTCCAGAACCAAGCCATGCTTGTGACGGTCTTCGGGGATGTGGCTCATGCCCATGACAGAGCGCTTACGGATGGGCATCTTTGTGATATTCTTGTCGCACATTGTGATCGTGCCATGCTTTGCAGGCTCCAGACCGGACAGGCCGTAGACCAGCTCCGTCTGACCGTTGCCGTCGATACCGGCGATGCAGACGATCTCGCCACGGCGAACCTTGAACGAAACATCGCGAACGGCATCCTTGGGATGGGTTTTCGATGCGACGGTCAGACCCTGCACATCAAGCACGACATCACCAGGCTTTGCAGGTTCCTTATGGACGACAAATTCGACATCACGGCCGACCATCATGCGGGAAAGTTCTTCCTTGGTGGTGTTGCAGATGTCAACAGTACCAATGTACTTGCCCTTGCGCAGAACCGAGCAGCGGTCGGCTACTTCCATGATTTCGTTCAGTTTATGTGAGATGAACAGAATGGATTTGCCTTCGGCAGCGAGGTTCTTCATGATTTGCATGAGTTCTTCGATTTCCTGCGGGGTCAGAACGGCCGTTGGTTCGTCGAAAATCAGGATCTCGTTGTCGCGGTAGAGCATCTTGAGAATTTCGGTACGCTGCTGCATACCGACGGTGATGTCCTCAATGATGGCATCGGGGTCGACTTGCAGACCGTATTGTTCCGACAATTCGATTACTTTTTTGCGAGCTTCATCCTTTTGCAGGATGCCGCCAGCGGTTGTGGGTTCGACGCCCAGAATGATGTTGTCGAGGACAGAGAAGCACTCGACCAGTTTGAAGTGCTGATGCACCATGCCAATGCCCAAACGGTTGGCATCGTTGGGGTCGTTGATTTTGACGACCTCACCATCTTTCTTAATGATGCCTTCCTCGGGCTGATACAGGCCGAACAGAACGCTCATCAAGGTGGACTTACCTGCGCCGTTTTCACCAAGCAGCGCGTGGATTTCGCCCTTTCTCAGTTGCAGTGTGATATTGTCATTTGCGATAATACCCGGGAAACGCTTGGTGATGTTAAGCATTTCAATCGCGTATTGATTCTCCAAACTATCCACCTCCTATTTTAATACTCGTTTATTATACTACATCTGCAAATAGATTTCAAACATTTTTTAAAAATTTTCGATATTTTTTTCATTTTTTGTGCGAGATGACAAGAAAAAATTTACGCAACCAGTATTTTCAAGAAATACCTGCGCGTTTTGAATGCATTTATAGTTATTTTGCACAAATTTGAATGTCGCTTTTTGTGCATACTAACGTGGTATGTTTTTACAGTGTGATTGCCGCAAAAAACCTGCTTACACGCAGCGCGAATGAATGGCTGCGTTTGTGGCATCATCGCAACATTTTGGCTTTCTGCCGCGTTTCCAAAATCCGGGATTGTGCAAATTGCGCAGTCCCGAATCGGAGTGTCGAAAAAGCCTTGCAGCGTTCGCCGCCATAATAGAAAAGGGAGCCGCCGAAGCGGCTCCCTTGGGGAATGTGAAGTAAACTAAATTACTTAATGTTGCCCTGATAGTCAACAGCAATGGTAGTGGTGGGTTCGGCTTCGATGTCAGCGGAAACGGTGACAGTGCCGTCGAACATAGCAGCAACCAGAGCCTTGTAGTCGTCCTGCGTGAAGGTGTCATTCCACTGAGTGGATTCCAGAGGCAGCTGGACATAGTTGGCTTCGACGTCATCGCCGGAAACCAGACCGAGGTTCATAACCTGGCCAGCATAGGTGCCCCAGTTACCAGCAACCAGATCGCCCAGAACAGTCTGAACGGTGGCAGCCAGACCCTTCATAGCGGAGGTAACAGTCATGCCTTCGCCGTAGGTGTCGATGGTAGCAGCCTGGTCAACGTCAACGCCGATGACCTTCTTGCCGTCCTGCTTAGCAGCAGCTTCTGCTGCGGATGCCCAGATACCGCCGCCGCAAGCGAAGACGATCTCGGTGTCAGCACCGTACCAGGTGTCCATGTAAGCAGTGATGTCAGCGTCACCGAAGAACTGGTTGCCATAAGCATAGTTCACGCTCACGTCGCCGGTCTTGTTGAGCTCAACAGCAGCAGCGTCAGCGCCCTGTACGAAGCCGTAGCCGTAACGAACAACAGCGGGAACAGCCATGCCGCCCAGGAAGCCGAGCTTGGTGTAGCCCATCTTCACAGCAGCGTAGCCAGCCATGTAACCGGCCAGTTCTTCCTGATAAACAGCGCAGAACAGGTTTTCCGGATACGGAGCGGACATGCCTTCGCCTTCGAGGTCGCCAGCGGAGACGTCCAGAGCGATGTACTTAACATCGGGGTACATTTCGACGGTTTCAGCGATAGCGCCGGCAAATGCGAAGCCGGGCATCAGCAGAACGTTGTAGCCTTCAGCAACAGCCTGGTCGATGCTTGCAACACGAGCTGCAGTGGAGTCATCGGTGGGCTTGTAGTAGGTGAAGTCAACGCCGTTTGCATTGCAGTATGCCTGAGCGCCTTCATAAGTAGCCTGGTTGAAGGACTGGTCGGTGATATCGCCGTAGTCGGTGATCATAGCGACTCTCCAGTCGCTTGCGGGAGCTTCGGTGCCCTCAGTGGTGGGAGCTTCGGTGCCCTCAGTGGTGGGAGCTTCGGTGCCCTCGGTGGTGGGGTCGGGATCCTTGCTGGTGTCATCCTTGCAGCCAACGAACATGCAAGCGATCATGGCCATTGCAAGGATGAGTGCTACAATTTTTTTCATTTTTGTAACCTCCAAAATTTTTTTAGGCTTTCGCCAATTTTAATAACGGCTTACGCCGTGTATTACATTGTTACACAAAATTGCACAAAAATCAACCATTTATTAAAAATTTGTTAAATATCACCAAAATTAGTCCCTCAAATCTGACGGGGAGAAGCTCTCGGGCAATATTTCTGACAAATTCATCACCTTGAACTCATCATTTTTGCCGCCCATGATAACCTTAAAGTCATCCTTGCAAAATTCCCGCATGACCTGACGGCACACGCCGCAGGGCGGGAAAAAGCCGGAAAGCTCTTCATCGGCCTTGCCGCCGACGACGGCGATGGCCTCAAAATTCCGCTCTCCCTGATAGACGGCGGTGAAAAATGCGGTGCGCTCGGCGCAGTTGGTGGGGCCATAGGCGGCGTTTTCGATGTTGCAGC
>CAMDZY010000101.1 GCA_945910975.1 uncultured Clostridia bacterium
CTGAAGGGCAAGTGGGAAAACGGCGTTCTGACCGGCAAGGGCTTCAGCTACGGCGGCTCCCGCACCCGTCCGGAAGCAACCGGCTACGGCGCAATGTACTATCTGAACGAAGTCCTCAAGCATGAGGGCGAAAGCATCGAGGGCAAGACCATTGCGATCTCCGGCTTCGGCAACGTTGCATGGGGCATCTGCAAGAAGGCCAAGGATCTCGGCGCAAAGGTTGTCACCCTGTCCGGCCCCGATGGCTACATCTATGACCCGGACGGCGTTTCCAGCAGCGATGAAAAAGTCGCTTACTTGCTGGAGATGCGTGCTTCCAACCGCAACCGCGTACAGGACTACTCCGACAAGTTCGGCTGCGAATTCTTCCCCGGCGAAAAGCCTTGGGGCGTCAAGGCGGACGTTATCATGCCTTCTGCCATGCAGAATGACGTGAAGATGGACTCCGCAGAAAAGATTGCCGCCAACGGCATCAAGTATTACATCGAAGTCGCCAATATGCCCACCACCAATGACGCGCTGGCCTATCTGATGGCACAGCCCGGCATGATCGTTGCGCCGTCTAAGGCCGTCAACGCCGGCGGCGTCGGCGTGTCCGCGCTGGAAATGGCACAGAACTCCGAGCGTCTGGTCTGGACGGCGGAGGAAGTGGATGCACAGCTGCATCGCATGATGGAAAATATCCACCGCGTTTCGGCCGAAGCCGCCGAGGAATACGGCTTGGGCTACAATCTGGTCGCCGGTGCAAACATTGCCGGCTTCAAGAAGGTCGCCGAAGCAATGATGGAGCAGGGCATCTTCTAAAAAGCGCCTGAAATAAATCGTTACAGAATCATTGAATCCCCTTAAAGCACTCGCTGCTTTAAGGGGATTTAGGCTACCGAAAAACTTCGTTTTTCAACGGCTTAATGCATTGCGATTGCAATGCATACTTTTGCGAATCCGCTGCGTAAACTAGATGCAGTACAAATGTATTGCGAGGTAAAGCATATGGGCAGCTTCCGAATCCCTTCCACACCGTCAACAACAAATAAGACCGTCCGCTTTCCGAATGACGTTGTGGAGGCGGTCGAGCAGGCAATTCAGGGGAAAGATTGCACATTTTCCGCATTTGTCATTGCTGCGGTTCGCGCAGCGTTGGAGGATGTAGATCAATTGAATCAAAAGTGAGATACCGCGTGTTGAACCAATAAGGAGCCGGACAGCTTGTTTGCCCGGCTCCTCCTTTTATTCCGGCTGACTTTGCCAGATTTGCGCCTCAAAGCTGACGCTGCCGTCATCGAGCAGGCCGAAAACCAGACGGGGCTCGTCCTGTGGGACAGCTTGCAGATGAAGTGCTTGTCCGACGCGGCATTCGTGCTCGTAATTGATTTGCAGCTGCCAGACGAATGTGTCTGCCAACGGCTGCATCGCGCAGCGCAGATAGCGGACGTTGTTCATGTGACCGTTTTCGTCAATGTCGGCCGGCGTGACAGTGTAGACGCCGGTATCTTGCAGCTTTGGCCTTGGCAGACGCCGCAGGCGCGGTAGGCCCGGTTTTTCCGTCAGCGGCATGGCGCAAATTTCCGGAAATTGATCGATTCGGCAAATCCGGCGCTTGTCGACATCCGCCAGCACCCACATTTGCAGCGCCTGTCCAATGCGTTTGCCGTCAGCATAAAATGCAAAATAACGTTCGCTTGATGTTACCGTGTTTTTGCACGGCCAGGTTTGCAATGTGATCGCCATTCCCGGCATAAGCGGCTGCGTGAGCTGATACCAGCAGCGCGCCAGCATCCATACGCTGTTATGTTCCCGCAGCATCACATCGCGCCCGGTTCCGATATCTTCGGAATGCTCGGTGGCGGCATCCTGCATCCGCTGCAAAAGCGCTTCCGGACGGCAAAAACCGTCGGCGGTTGCTGCGGCATCCAAAATGTAAGTTCGTTGTAAGATTGGCTCCATATTTGCATCCTTCTTTCAAGCGATATTTTACTCCATTTTTCTTAAAATGTAAAGAAAAAGTAGCTTTGCCATTGCGACAAAGCTACTTTTGCACATTGTTTCATACAATTACGGCATCCATGTTTTTCAGCTGAAGCTGCAATTTGTCCGCAATCAGGGCGATAAACTCGGAATTGGTGGGTTTTCCTTTGGTATTCGACACAGTATAGCCAAAGAACCGCTGTAACGTTTCGATGTCACCGCGATCCCATGCGACCTCGATGGCGTGACGAATTGCGCGCTCGACACGCGAGGGTGTGGTGGAAAAGGTTTTTGCGACCTGTGGATAAAGCACCTTGGTAATGGCATTGATGACATCCATATCGTCTACGGCAATCATAATGGCTTCGCGCAGATATTGATAGCCCTTGATATGTGCAGGTACACCGATTTCGTGAATGATGGAGGTAACCATTGCTTCCATGTTGACCTCGGCTTTTTGCCGATTTCGGCCGGTATTTTGCTTGAGCTGTTGCAGACTGTCGCGAATTTCGCGGATCCTGTCCACCAAAGCGCCACAGTCGCAGGGCTTCAGAATAAAATACTGCGCACCGAGATTTGCGGTCATAGTTGCCACGTAATCTGTCACAAAGCTGGAGGTAACGACGGTGATCGGCCGTTTGTCCATTGTGGAAGCAATTTTCAAAAGCGCCATTCCATCCAATTTGGACAGGGTCAAATCCAAAATCAGTATATCAGGATGCGCTCGTTGCAGCAGCTCCTTGGCCTGCAGACCGTCTGCTGCGATTCCGGCAATCTCGTATTCGTCTGTCTTTCTCAATGCGTCTTTTAACTGTTCGCAGAAGCTCTCATTGCCATCGGCAATTAGTACATTGATTCGACTTTCCATGATTCTCCTCTCCTGTTTCCGTCTGGAAACCAATTAAAGTTGCGGTCATAATTTGCATTGGCCTATCGCTGCGATGTATATAATTTAGCATATTTGCCCAGTTTTTGCAAGATGTTTGTTCCAAAAAATCCAAACAATTTTACGAGCTTTTTCGACATTTTTCGTCAAATCACGGCTTAGTTGCAATTTTGCGACAAAAAACGTGCTTTTGGAGAAGGATTCACTGCCAAATGCTGTGGTCAAAAATCGTGCGGACACAATATTTTGTAGTTTCGTTTATATTTGTGCTGACCCGATCCGTGGCAGCTTACAGAAAAAACAGACCACGCCGAATGCCGTTTTGGCATAGAACGTGATCTGTTTTTTGCTTCTTCAGCGCAATCGCCGACCGGATTATTTTGTGCCGAAAATTCTGTCGCCCGCATCGCCCAGGCCGGGGAGAATATAGGCGCTTTCATTCAGACATTCGTCCACGGAGGCCACAAAGATGTCCACATCCGGGTGATCCTTGCGGATTTGTGCAACGCCCTCGGGCGCGGCAATGATATCCATGAGGGTAATCGATTTGCAGCCGTATTTGTCCTTTAGAATTTGGATTGCTGCGGAAGCGCTGCCGCCGGTTGCGAGCATGGGGTCAACAATAAAGACCTGCCGTTCAGAGATGTCAGGCGGCATTTTGCAATAGTATTCCACCGGCTCATGTGTTTCAGGGTCGCGGAACAGCCCGATATGCCCGATTTTGGCGGAGGGAATCAGCGAAATAATGCTGTCCACCATGCCAAGTCCGGCACGCAAAATGGGTACGATCGCCATTTTTTTGCCGGCCAGCACACGAACCTTGGTTTTGACCATGGGCGTTTCGATCTCCACCTCCTGGGTGGGCAGGTTTCTTGTGGCTTCGTAGCACATCAGTGCTGCCATCTCACCGACGACCTCGCGGAATTCCTTGACACCTGTGTTTTTGTCCCGCAGAATTGACAGTTTATGCTGCAAAAGCGGGTGATCTAATACGTGTAAGCTACCCATAATTATGCTCCTTCGTGATTTGATTTTTGTTGTTCTCGTTGTAGGCGTTCGCGTTCCGCCTGGGACAGTCGCAAATAATTCGGAATCAGGGTTGCACCGTCGCAGGGCAAGCCCGTTGCAAGCTGCCGCGCCGCCACAATGGCCACACCGCCGGCACGCTGCATTCGCAGCTGTTCCGGTGCCAGCAGCAGCCGGCCGTGCAGAGCGCCGGCACAAAGTGCCGCGCCATCGCCCAGCAGCAGAATATCCCGGTCAAAGCCATCCAAATCGGCTTGCAGTTCTTGCAGGGAAAGCGCGCGGTCATCCCGCAGACGGGTCAACTGTCCGCGCTCGGATGAAAACAGCGCGTTATATACCTGCTGCCGCCGTGCATCCATCGCGCAGCAGACAATGCCGGAAAACATCCCCGCATTCTGCGCCATTGCTTCCAGCGTGGACACACCGCAGCAGGGCAGCTCCCGTCCCCAGGCAAAGCCCTTGGCAGCGGCTACACCGATGCGGATCCCGGTAAAGCTGCCGGGGCCTGCTGCACACGCTACCGCAGTGACGTCATGCGCAGTTTTCCCACAGGCGGTCAGCAGCTCCTGCGCCAGCTTCATTAAGGTCTGACTGTGCGTGTAACCGCTGTTTTCGTAGCTCTCACCCAGCAGAATACCGTCTTGCAGCAGCGCAACGGAGCCTGCTTTGGCAGAGGATTCAAAGGCTAAAATCAGCAAAGCGTTCACCTCCGCAGATTTCTATGGTGCGCCGGGTGTCGTCGCAAGGGTCGCGGGTAATGGTGACGCGAATCGGGTCTGTAAAGGCGCCCTGCACATTCTCGCTCCACTCCACCGCACACACGCCGCCACGCTGGAGATAATCCTCCCAGCCGATTTCAAACAAATCGTCCGCGCTGTGCAGACGGTACATATCAAAATGAAATAGCGGCATCGATCCGGTCAGATATTCGTTGACAATGGTATAGGTGGGGCTGGTCACCCGCTCGTGAATGCCAAGCCCACGCGCAAGACCGCCGGTAAAAGCGGTTTTTCCCGCGCCCAAGTCGCCAAAAAATGCAATCACATCCCCGGGACGCAGCTGCTTTGCCAGCCGTTCCCCGACCGCTTGGGTCTGTTCCGGCGAATTTGTAGTCAAAATCACACAACATCGCTCCAATCATTCTTATCATAACACAAAACCGGATATTTTGCAAATAGAAGCAGCGGATTCCGGCAAAAAACTCTTGCGCTGTCCGAACGGATTGACGCAGCGCTCAAACGGTGATACAATAAGTTATATAATGTATTATAAAAGAGCGTTCACGGAGGGAGGAGCCATATGCCAATCAAAATTATCCGAAATGATATTACCAAAATCGAGTGCGACGCCATTGTCAACGCGGCCAATTCCACGCTTTTGGGTGGCGGTGGTGTCGATGGCGCGATTCACAAGGCCGCGGGGGTGAAGCTCCTTTTCGCGTGCATGAAGCTCGGCGGCTGCGCGGTGGGGCAGGCAAAAATTACAAAGGCGTATCAGCTGCCTGCAAAATATGTGATCCACACGGTCGGTCCCAAGTGGCGCGGCGGACAAAACGGGGAGAGGGAACTGCTGATAAGCTGCTATCGCGAGTCGTTGGAGCTTGCGGCAAAACATGATTGCAAAAGCATTGCATTTCCGCTGATTTCCAGCGGTACTTATGGCTATCCAAAAGAACAGGCGTTAAAGGTCGCGATCGACACCATAACGACCTTTTTGCTGGATCATGAGATGTTGGTATATCTTGTCGTGTTTGACAAGCAGGCCTTTCATATCAGCGAAAAGTTGTTTTCGGACATTGCTGCCTATGTGGATGACAAGTACGTATATTTCCGGACGATCGTCGAAGGCCGCACGGAAACCTTGCCGTCCGTGGATTGGAGAGAATCTGTGGCAATGCCAAGGCGAGCCATGCCCATGCCTGAACCCGAAGCGGCGCCAATGCCCTGCAAGGCCCCGGCACCCAGAGAGCAAAAGCTACAGGATGTCGTTTTGCAAATTGACGAGAGCTTTACACAGATGCTACTGCGAAAAATCGATGAAAAGGGCATGACGGATGCGGCGTGCTACAAAAAAGCAAACGTTGACCGCAGATTGTTCTCCAAAATTCGCAGTGATATACATTATCATCCGAACAAAACAACGGCGATTGCATTTGCAATCGCGCTGGAGCTTAACCTGGAGGAAACCAAAGACCTACTGATGAAAGCCGGCTTCGCCCTGTCGCACAGCAGCAAATTTGACATTATCATCGAATATTTCATCAGCCGTGGCAACTACGATATGTTTGAAATCAACGAAGCGCTGCTCGCATTCGACCAGAGCCTTTTATATTAAATGATAAAAGCCGCTCAAGTTCGGCAATGTTCTTCTGCGGGGAAGAACGCCGTTAAAAAACGGAGCTTTTTCACAGCTCCGGCAATTGTCGCATTGTAGGCGACAGATCGGAAGAGCGTCGTGTAGGGAAAGAGTGTAGATCTCGGTGGTCGCCGTATCATTAAAAAAAAAAATTTTTTTCAAGCAGAAGACGGCATACGAGATTCCGTCTTGTGACTGGAGTTCAGACGTGTGCTCTTCCGATCTAGTTCGAAGAGGAGAATGAGGCAATCAAGTCAGTAACCGATGTCGAGATGTTGAAGGAAGCTGCCAAGACATTCGCCGCTTTGCTCCAGGAAAGATCGGAAGAGCGTCGTGTAGGGAAAGAGTGTAGATCTCGGTGGTCGCC
>CAMDZY010000102.1 GCA_945910975.1 uncultured Clostridia bacterium
CGATTCCAAGGTATAGCCGCCAAACACCGCCCGTTCCAGGGTGGTTTCCTGAACCTGTTGGGGTGTCAACATAATGCACAACTCCTCTATTTATAGAATGGCTCTACAGGGGAACCGCTTGATTAGAAGTATACGCCGTTATTCTCCAATTCTTCCATCAAGTCCCCCACGATGTCAACATTGTAGGGCGTGATGAGATAGGTGGAAATTGCGACCTTCTTGATTTTCCCGTCAAGTACATAAGTACAGCCGGACAGGAAGTCCACCAAGCGGCGGGCGACGTCCTTGTTGGTCGATTCGAGGTTCAGCACGACAGCGTGCTTTTCGCGCAGGTGGTCGGCGATCTCGGTCACGGCGTCAAAGCGGTCGGGCTTGACCAGAATGACCTGCAGTTGTGCAGTGTTGCCCAGATTGACGACCTTGCTGCCACCGCGAGCCGGAGCGGCAGTTGCGCGGCCGGTGTCGGAGAATGCAGCGGAGCGTCTGGGTGCAGCAGATGCGTTTGCGGCGGCGGGGATTTCCTGTTCTTCCTCGTCCATTTCGTCATAATCATCGTAATCTTCGTCTTCCTCGGAATAGGGGCGCGTAAGTTTCTTCAGTTCATCCATGATTCCCATGGTTCATACCTCCGGTTATCTATATTTTTGTTTTGATCATTCGGTAGAAAGGCTGTTTGCATAATTGCGAGCGCCGAAGATGGCTGTGCCGATCCTTACCATCGTGCTGCCGCAGGCGATCGCGTCCTCGAAATCATCGGACATTCCCATGGACAAGCAGCGCATAGTAACATTATCATATTTTTTTGCCCTTATGTCAACCCACAGAGCGTGCATTTTCTGAAAATAATTGTAATTTCTTTGAGAATTTTGACAAATTGGGGGGATCGCCATCAATCCGCACAGGTGTACATGGGGATAATCGGCCATTTTGGAAGCCATTTCCAGCGCCTGCTCCGGGGAGAAGCCGGCCTTGGTTTCCTCGGCGGCGATGTTGACCTCCAGCAAAATGTCCTGTCGGACGTTTTGCTTGGCGGCCTCTTTTTCGATGGCCTCGAGCAGGTTCAGCCGGTCGACCGATTGAATCAGCTCCACCTGCCCCACCACAAATTTTACCTTGTTGGTTTGCAGCCGCCCGATAAAATGCACGGGCTTGCTGCCGTAAGCGCCCTGCGGCTGCTTTTCGCGCAGCTCCTGCACGCGGTTTTCGCCGCAGCAGTCCACGCCGCCTTCCACTGCCCACAAAACACGCTGTGCATCGTTCATTTTGGACGCTGCGCACAGGCTGATCTCCTCCGGCCTGCGACCGGCTGCCAATGCAGCGGCATCCATACGGGCGCGAATGGCAGCAATATTTTGTCGAATCTGTTCTTTCATGGCTGCACTACCTTTCCGTCGTAGATTTCTTCGTCTGTCAAAATAATTTCATCCCCCGGCCAAAGGCCGTCGGTTGAGTCCTGACTGAGGGTGACGATGTAGCTGTCGTCGTTATCGCGGATGATTTCCACCTGCTTCCACTCGGCGGTCGCGCCCTGCAAAACATAGACGCCCGCGTTGCCCTCCTCGTCGGTATATAAGCCCTGCTTTGGCACACGCAAACCGCGATAGGTTTGGAAAATCACATCCGCCGTCTGTTGGCGCAGGGCTGTGGTGTCAAACACGCGGGTGTTCGCCGTCAAGACCAAAAGACATTTGCCGTCCTCGTCCGAACCGATGCGGGCAATCTGCATGGTCACGTCCTGCTTGAGCTGATAGGAAAAGCGCACCGTGACCGCATCGCCGACCTCCTGCCCCTGTAGCTGCGCCGTTTCCACTGCCGCGACATAATACCATGTGTTGGAGGTGATCAGCTTGCCCACGGCATTGGTAGGCGCCGCCGCTTGCAGTGTGTCGAGGTCGGCTGCGCGCATGGTTTGCAGCCGGTCGGGGGTCAATTGTTCCTCCAGACCGTCCACGTTGGCGGAAAAATAGCCGGAGCATGGCGCGGTGATCGTGCCGGAGCCGGTTTGCGCGCTGCCAAGCGCTTCGAGCTGGGTACGCAGCTCGGTAATTCGATTTAGCAACGCCTGCGAGTCGTCCTGCCCGGTGTCGCGGCGGAGGATGTAGGTTTTTAGCAGCTCCGCACTCTCCGCAGCCGCAGTCAGGTCGTGCCTTGCTACGCCTGCGGACAGTGCGGTGATTTGCTGTTCAATGGTGTCGTCAAGCGGTGCGGCATCGGCGTTGGAGGTGGCATAGGTGTAGGCGTATTCCAACTGCTCCAGTTCCTCCGACAGGCTCCGGCGTTGAAGCTCGTCGACTCTGGCCGCTTCGCTGGTGTGGGATATTGCCACGCTCTGCCCTGCGCCGACCCATTCGCCCTCCTTGCATTGGAGCGTCAAAATCGAATTGGGCTTGGTCAGTACGCGCTCATCACGCACCACAAAGCCGGAGGTGGTTATCCCATCGCCGACTTCGTAGAGAACAGCCGTTTCGGTTTGCAGCTGCTTGCCCTGCGCGGTGAACACACGGAGCAGCAGCACAACGGCGAGAAAAACGCCCAGCACACCGAATACGACCTTTAAATAAATACCGCCCTGTTTTTTCATTGCGATTCCTCCCGGCAAGGCGAACCGGAATGTCGCCTTAGCCCTTCGGTGTAAATTTCACCGGTTGAACGGGAACAATGGTAGAGATCGCGTGCTTATAAATCATCTGCTGCTTGCCTTCGGAAACAACAACGATGGCAAAGCTGTCAAAGCCGGTCAGCACGCCCTTGAGCTGAAACCCGTTCATCAGAAAAATGGTAAGCATGGTATGTTCCTTGCGAACCTCGTTTAAAAATTGATCCTGCAAATTTTCGTTGGTAGCCATAAGTATCCTCCTTATATATTTTGAGGGGACTGCGGCGTCTTTTGAACAGCCCCTCCGGATACTTATATTTTACCGCTTACCCCTTGTCGAAAAAGGGAATATGCTGTCGCGCTTGCAAGAAAATTTCAGAAAAATCCTGATTTGGTTTTTGTAAAATCCAGAAAATCTGCGGATTTTTGCGGAACCAAGTCAGCTGCCGCTTGGCAAAATTGCGGGTGCGCCGCTGAATCAGGGCAACGGCCTCGCTTACAGACAGCTCGCCGCGCTGCACCTGCGCCAGCTCCTTGTAGCCCAGCGCCTGCATTGCGGTGCAGCTGTCATCCAGACCGCCGGACAAAAGCGTGTTGACCTCGTCCATCAGCCCGTCTTGCAGCATCCGCTCCACGCGCCGGTTGATGCGGTCGTACAAGTCCTGCCGGGATTCATAGTCCAGGCCGATCCAGACGGGGTCATATTTTGGCGGCTGCCGTTTGCTTTCCAGATTGTGCTGGGTGATGGATTTTCCGGTTTCCAGATACACCTCGGCGGCGCGGATGATGCGCTTGCGGTCGGACGGGTGCAGACGGGCAGCGGATTCGGCGTCGTAGTTTTGCAACAGCTCCAGCACGGCCTCAATGCCGTACTCCTCGGCCAGCTTTTCCAGCGCTTCGCGGTGTCCGGTGCGCGGGTACGGGGCAAAGCTGCGGCCTGCGATCAGCGAATCGACATACAGACCCGTGCCGCCCTCAATGATGACCGTCTTGCCGCGCGACAAAATATCCTGCACACAGGCATCCGCCATCTGCACATACCGGCTCACGGAAAAATCCTCGCCCGGCTGCGCCACGTCGCTCATATAGTGGGGAACTCCCTCCAGCTCCTGCGGCGTCACCTTGGCGGTGCCGATGTCCATGCCCTTGTAGATCTGCATGGAGTCGCAGCCAACGATCTCACCGCCCAGCGCCTTGGCCAGCGCTACGGACAGCTTTGTTTTTCCGGCGGCCGTAGGGCCAACGATACAGATGATTTTATCCATAGAAATCCTTTCCGCGGAAGCATTAGCCGCGTTTAAATTGCTTTTCCAGCTGCCGCTGGGAGAGCGTAATGCAGATGGGTCTGCCATGGGGACAATATTTCAAATCCTCCCGCGCCAGCACCTGCCGCACCAGCGCTTCGCGCTCGGCCGGCTCCGTGTGCCAGCCGCCCTTGATGGCAGCCTTGCAGGCGATGGTGTGCAGAAGCTCGTCGCGCAGCGCATCGGCGCTCAGCTTACGGCCGGAGAGCAGCTTGCCTGCCAACTCCGACAGACTGGCTTCGGCGTCCGCAAGATCGACGTCGCTGGGAATCTGCCGCAGCACAACGGTGCCATCGCCAAAATCCTGCACGTCATAGCCCAAATTTTGCAGCAGCGCCTGATTTTGCAGCACAATTGCCGCTTCCTCCCGCGCCAGCGAACAGTAGATCGGCGTCATCAGCAGCTGCCCCATAATGGGGTGCGTCTGCGCCTTTAATTTTTCAAACAAAATCCGCTCGTGTGCGGCGTGCTTATCGATAAAAATCACGGTTTTTTCCTGCTCCACCACAAAATAGGTGTCCAGCACCTCGCCGACAATGCGGAACGGCGCGGTTTGCAGGGGCAGACTTTGCTGTTCCGGAGCCGTTTGGGGCACGTCAGGCTGTTTGGGAGAAGGCGGCGCAGCTTCTACGGGCGGAATCGGCCGGGACACCGGCGCTTCGTCTGTCCACGTGGGCATGACGATCGGCTCGTGAAACGCCGCCTGCGCAGGCTTGACCGGCTCGCGCGGTTCGGCCGGCTTTGGTTTGACCGGCGGCACTGTCTGCGCAGCAATCTTCGGCGCAAACACCTGTTTGACCACCTCGGCATCCACCTTGACCGGCTTTTGCTCCTGCAAGACCGTTGCCATGGCGCGGTATTCCTCCGCCGTCATGGTGTGAAACGCCTGTTTTGTTTCCTTGGGTCTGCTCAGCTTCATTTCTACCCGGCCGGGCGCGCGGTTCAGGGTGGACAGCACGCCGTAATGCACACAATCGAATACTTCCCGTTCCGAAACAAATTTAACCTCGGTTTTCGCCGGATGGACATTGACGTCTACGGCATCCTTCGGCAGCTCGATGTGCAGCACGCACGCCGGGAAGCGTCCGACCATCATCTGGTTTTTGTAGGCCTCCTCCAACGCCGTGGACAAGCTGCGGTTGCGCACATAGCGGCCGTTGATGAAAAAGTGCTGGTACGCACGCGTGCCGCGTGTGGAGGTCGGCTTGGACACGTAGCCGTGGATGGAGGTTTTCTCCCAATGGCTGTCGACCGGCAGCATATCCAGCGCGTCCTTCCGGCCAAAAATGGCATAAATCGCGCTGAGCAGCTGTCCGTCGCCGGGCGTGTGCAACTCCTCCTTGCCCTCGCGCACAAAGCGAAACGCAATATCCGGACGGGAGAGCGCCTGTTTTTGCACGGTAGAAAACACCGCAGAGCCTTCCACGGAGTCGCGCTTCATAAATTTCATCCGCGCCGGTGTGTTGTAGAATAAGTCCCGGACAATGATCGTGGTTCCCTCCGGGCAACCGGCCTCGCTCTGCTCGGTCAGGCAGCCGGCATCTAGGTGCAGGGAGGTTCCCGCATCCACGCCGGAAACGCGGGTCATTAGGTCAATATGGGAAACGGCGGCGGTCGCTGCCAGCGCTTCGCCGCGGAAGCCCAGCGTGCCGATTGCGGACAAGTCCTCCGCAACGCGGATCTTGCTGGTGGCATGGCGCAAAAAGGCCGTGGGGGCATCCTGCGCCGTCATGCCGCAGCCGTTGTCGGTCACACGCAAAAACGACAGGCCGCCGTTTTGAATTTCCACCGTGACTTGGGTTGCACCGGCATCGATGGAATTTTCCATCAGCTCCTTGACCACGGAGGCCGGGCGCTCCACCACCTCACCGGCGGCGATCAGATCCGCCAGATGCGGCGGTAATTGGATAATTTTCGACATTTTTTCTTCCTCAGACAAACAGCAACGCAGCGGTGATGAAGTTGATCGACGCGTGCGTCAAAATGGACGCCCAGACGGTGTTGCTCTTTTCATATGCCCATGCCAGCGCCAGACCGGCGGGCAGATAGGTCACGGAAACCAGCAGCAGGTTCCAAACGGTATACACCCCGACATACTGCCACACGTGAAGAATCGCAAACGCCAGCATCGAAACGGCATACGCCACGATTCGATTTTTCCCGCGCAGCGTACCAAAGATCATTCCCCGGCACAGGCTTTCCTCCACCACCGGCGCCAGCGCGCAGGTGCAAATCAGCATCGGCACGCGGTGATTGCGCATCATCAGCGTTACGGCGTCGTTATTGGCGTTTTGCAGATTCACCCCGGTCAGCGAATAGATCAGGGCGAGTGCATAGTACATGGCATAGTAAAATGCAATGGCTAAAATGACCGTCTGCACAAATTGCCAAAATTGGTGCCCCGCGACACAAAGCGAATCAAATAAAAACCGATGAAAAATCAGGACAATCGCGATAAAATTCACCACGAAGGTGATGACATTGAGCTGGTACACACTCAGGTTCATGCGCAGCCCCTCGCCGATCAGACTGATCAGCATGGGCGTGAGCATCACGTAAAAGGGCAGATAAATCAGTCCGCCAATCACTTCGCCCCGGCGCAGCTGCGCGGAGGTTGTTTTTGCTTTCTTTGCCATGGCGCGCTCCTATTCGTGTGCAAGCAGCTGCTTGAGCTGATACAGTTCATTGAGCGCTTCA